>CANPWK010000029.1 GCA_947584105.1 uncultured Bacilli bacterium | reverse complement strand
TGATGATTGCAATAATAATTATGATAATTCACAAATAAAAACAATAGTAGATGAATGGGCGGATAAATTTTTTGAAGACAAATTAACTATAGATGAATTAGGATATAAAGCAAGGCTTCTTACAGTAGATGATTTAAAAGACAAATTGGGGTATGTTGGAAAAGGCGGAACGACTTTATCTACTCAAACTGAATCATATCAAATGTCAGAAGATACTCCATTTGCTTTAACTAATTGTTGGACGATGACACCAGTATTTGATATGAAAAATAAAGTATATACAATAGAGAATAATGGAAATGTGTTTCAGTCATTTACTTATGACCCAAAAGGAATATGTCCTGTTGTAACAATAGAAAAGAAAGTAGTTGTTGATGATAAGATAAATAATGAAGATAATGATAGTAATAAAAGTTTTATTGAAAAAATATTTGTTCCAGATACTTTGCTCAATAATTCAGTATTTATAGTAGTAGTTGGAATTATCTTAATAGTTGTATCTACTATAGTAATAAGTGTAATTTTAAAAAAGAGACATAAATAATGTTTCTTTTTTGGTAAAATTTCTAATTTTTCTTGACTTCTTATTTTAAAATGATATACAATGATGGTGAAGTAGGAGGGTGTTAAGATGGATTTAAAATTAATTGTTCCAAGTAATATTAGTAATTTTGGAAAGCTTGTTAATAATCATATTAGGTTAATAAAAAATACCAATGAAAATTTTATTATAAATCCTAATTTGGTTAGATTTAACAATGGAGAAGGAAAATGTTTATTTGAAGAGTCAATTAGGGGTAAAGATACTTATATTTTTAGTGATGTAACTAATTATTCTATAACTTATGAATGTCAAACTGGTATACATCATATGATGCCTGATGAACATTTTCAAGATATTAAAAGAATAATCAATGCAACTTGTGGTCATGCAGGTAAAATAACTGTTGTAATGCCTTATTGTTATCAATCAAGGCAAGATAAAAGAAATGGTAGGGAATCTCTTGATTTAGCAATGTCTTTAAATGATTTACAACATTATGGAGTTAAAGAATTTATTACAGCTGATCTTCATAATAAATCAGCTTGTGATAATGCATCATTTCGAAATATGGCTATTGATAATTTTTATTGTAGTGATGATATAATTTTTAACGTTATTAAAAATGAATATTTGGATTTTGATAATTGTATGGTTGGTAGTCCAGATTTTGGTGCTATGGAAAGAGCAAATTTTTATGCTTCTATGCTTGGTGGAGTTCCACTTGGAGTATTTTATAAGCAACGTGATTATAAAGTTGTAACTGATGGTAAAAATCCAATGTTAATACATAAATTTTTATATGAAGGAGATGTTACTGGAAAGGATGTAATTGTAGTAGATGATATGATTGCATCAGGAAGCTCAATCTTGGATTCTGCTAAACAATTAAAAGAAAGAAAGGCTGGAAGAGTATTTTTATTAGCTACATTTGGTTTATTTACAAAAGGAAAAGAAATATTTGATGAAGCATATAAAAATGGAGTTTTTGATAGAGTTTATGCAACTAATTTAAATTATATTCCTGATGAAATAAAACAACAAGAATGGTTTAGAGAAGTTGATTGTTCTCCTAAAGTCGCATCAATTATTTGTAATCTTAATGAAAATAAATCTATTGGTAATTTACTTAATGCTAAAGATGAAACAGTTCAAAAAATAAAATCTTTAAAACGCTATATGTAATTAAATATTTAGAAAGAAACATTTAAAAAATGTTTTTTTTTTGATATACTTATTTTGGTGGTAAAATGGATTATATTAAAGGGAATTATAAACAAAGTATTTATGAAAAAAATAATTTTGTTATAGGATTATTTAAAGTGGTTGATACTAATATTGATTCTATGCAGGATTATATTAATAAAACAATTACTTTTAAAGGAAATTTTGATAGCTTGAATCATAATGAATTGTATTTTTTTTATGGCAAAAGTGTTATTCATCCAAAATATGGCTTTCAATTTGATGTTGATAGTTATGAACGTATTAAACCGGAAGGTAAGGATGGAATTATTGAATTTTTATCTAGTTCTTTATTCAAAGGAATTGGCAAACAATTAGCAACCCGTATTGTAAATATTTTAGGAGAAAATGCTTTAGAAAAAATTGTAGAAAATAAAAAGGTATTGGATAAAGTTCCTAGATTAAATATGAAGAAAGCAGATTTAATATATAATACTTTAGTTAAGTATGAGGAAAGTCATATTACTATTGTTAAGCTTACTAATTTAGGTTTTAATATGAATGATGCATTAGAAATATATAATTATTATAAAGGTAATACTTTAAAAATTTTAGAGCATAATCCATATCAAATAGTTGAAGATTTAGAAAATATTAACTTTGTGAAGTTAGATGAAATTAGTATTAATTTGGATATTAATCTGTTAGATAGTAGAAGAATAGAAGCATGTATCATATATATTATGAAAAGTTTAAATTTTAAAAATGGAGATACATATTGCTTTTTTGAGGAAATTGTTGATAATTTAAATAAATATAATCATACTAATATTGATGAAAACTTAATATTAGATTGCTTAGAAAATTTAGCTAGTGACTTGAAAATTATTATAGAAGATGATAAGTATTATATTACAGAGGTATATGATGCTGAGGTAAATATTGCAAGTACTATAAAGTTTCTTTTAAAAAAAGATAAAGATAATTATAAATATCTTGAAAAATATATTAAAGAGTTAGAAACTAAAAATGATATTTCTTATAATTCGCAACAAAAAGAAGCTATAAAAAAAGCTATTGAAAATAATATCTTAATTATAACTGGTGGACCTGGAGTAGGTAAGACAACTATAATTAAGGCTATAATTAATATTTATAAGAAAGTAAATAATTATTCACAAGATGATTTAGATAAATATGTAGCTCTTTTAGCTCCAACTGGTAGAGCAAGTAAAAGAATGATGGAAGCAACTAATTTTAAAGCAATTACTATTCATCGCTTTTTAAAATGGAATAAGGAAAATAATTCATTTGGAATAAATGAATATAATAAAGATTTTCATAATTTGATAATTATTGATGAAGTTAGTATGATTGATAATTATTTAATGGATAGTTTACTAAAAGGATTAACTACTAATATAAAATTAGTTTTAGTAGGAGATTTTAATCAATTACCAAGTGTTGGACCAGGTAATGTTTTAAGAGATTTAATTGATAGTAATATTGTTGATACAGTTCATTTAAATCATTTATATCGTCAAAAGGAAGATAGTTATATTCCTGTTTTAGCTAGTGAAATAAGAAATAATAATTTGACTGATTTTTTAAAAAGTAAAGATGATTATATGTTTATTAAATGTGATAGTAATAATATTATAAATAATTTGGTTAATGTATGTAATTTAGCTATAAATAAAAATTATGATTATAAACGAATTCAAATTATGGCTCCTATGTATGCTGGAGTGAATGGTATTGATAATTTAAATAAAGTTATGCAAGAAATATTTAATCCTAGTAGTAGTAAGAAAAAAGAAATGAAATATGGCGATGTTATATATAGAGAACAGGACAAAGTATTACAATTAGTTAATTTACCGGATGATAATGTTTATAATGGTGATATTGGGATAATATTAAAAATTAATGAACCATTTAATAGTAAAAGTGGTAAAAAAGAATTAGTTATAGATTTTGATGGTAATATTGTGACGTATGAACCAAAAGAATTTGCCAATATTAAACATGGTTTTGTTATGAGTATTCATAAATCACAAGGAAGTGAATTTGAATTAGTAATAATGCCAATAGATAAAAATTATCATCGTATGTTATATCGAAAATTAATTTATACTGGGATAACTAGAGCTAAACGAAAATTAATATTAATAGGTGATGATCAGTCATTTATATATAGTGTACAAAATAGTTTAGAAATAAAAAGAAAGACAGATTTATTAAATAAGTTGTATAATTAATATAATTGTTCTCATACTAAAGATGTATATAGTTTACTATATACGTATATTCTAGTGAGGTGATAGAATGAAAATGGCCAAAGACGCAATGCTTATAGCTGCAGGAGCGATAGGTGTATTAGCTTACCAGAAATATAGTGAGCCAATAAAAAAGAAAGTCGGAAAAATGGTAGATAATACCATGGATAAGGTTAGTAAGAAGCTAGAATGTATGGAATAAAAGTCAATTGACTTTTATTCTTTTTTTATTTGTGATATTATAATAAAGGTGATTATGTTGAAGAAAATTAGTGTTTTTAGTTTAATTTTTTTAAGTATAGATATATTAATTAAATTTATTGTTAAAACCAATATGGAGGTATTTAGTAAAATAAACATTATTCCTAATTTTTTTAGCATTATGTATGTTAAAAATACGGGAGCTGCTTTTAGTATTTTAGAAGGGAATAGAATTTTGTTAATTGCAATTTCTTTAATAGCTATCATTTTAATATATTATTTTTTAATAAGAAATAGTAATCTTAATAAATTTGATATATTTTGTTATTCTATGTTAATTGGTGGTGTATTAGGAAATCTTTTAGATAGGATTATATATGGCTATGTAATTGATTATTTATGTATTAATCTGTTTAATTTTCCTATATTTAATTTAGCTGATATATATATTGTATTATCAGTAATATTGATTATTTTGAAAAGTTTTAAGGAGACATTATGGAAACGTTAATAGTTGATTTAGAAAATGAAAGATTAGATACTTATCTTGCTAAAAAGTTGAATTTAACAAGAAGCAAGATAAGTAAGATGATAAAAAGTGAAAAAATTTTATTAAACGATAAAAAAGTTAAAGCTGGAACTTTAGTTAATTTAAATGATAAAATTAACTATGAAATTATTGAAGATGAAATGAAGGCTACAGCAGAAGATATTCCTCTTGATATCGTTTATGAAGATGATGATGTTATTATAGTGAATAAACCAAATGGAATGGTTGTTCATCCAGCAGTTGGAAATAAAAGTGGAACTTTAGTTAATGCTTTGATTAATCATAGTAAAAATTTAAGTCATGTCAATGGTGAGTTTAGACCGGGGATAGTTCATAGAATTGATGCTTATACTACAGGATTGTTGATGGTAGCTAAAAATGATTATGCCCATAATTTTTTACAAGCCCAATTACAAGCTAAAACTATTAAAAGAAAATATGTTGCATTAGTTTGGGGAGTTATTCAAAATGATTCTGGAATGATTGATGCACCAATTATGCGAGATAAGAATAATCGTAAAAAAATGGCTGTAGGAAATATAAATAGTAAGTCTGCGATTACGCATTTTAAAGTATTAAAAAGATTTAAAAAAGCAACTTTAATTGAATTAACTCTAGAAACGGGAAGAACACATCAAATAAGAGTTCATATGAATTATATAGGACATCCTGTTGTTAATGATCCTGTGTATGGGAATCGGAAATTAATAGATTTAACAGGGCAATGTTTACATGCGAAAATGATTGGTTTTATTCATCCAAGGTCTAAAGAGTATATGGAATTTGATAGTGAATTACCACAATGTTTTTTAAATATTTTAAAAAGTTTTGAGGAGGAGTAAAAATAATGGATAAAATAATTGATTTACTTAAAACTAGTGATATAAGATTGCCAAATTTATTACTTTATAATTATAAAAAATTAAAATTAAATGAAGCAGAATTGATAATTATTATTTTTATTATGAATAGTAATATTTATAATCCTAAAATTATTGCAGATAGTATGGATATAAAATTACCATTATTATTAGAAATGATAGAATTATTACAAGAAAAAGGAGTATTAAAAATTGAATTAAAGAATATTAATAATGTTCAAACTGAAGTCATTAATTTAGATAGTTTATATGAGAAATTAGCTTTATTAATTATGAAAGAAGAAAAAGATGAACCATCAACTATTTATGATACTTTTGAAAAAGAATTAGGTAGAACACTTAGTCCAATGGAATACGAAATAGTGTCTGAATGGTTAAATGATAATAGTGAAGAGATATTGTTGTTGGCTTTAAAAGAAGCAACTTATAATGGGGTTAGTAATTTTAGATATATTGATAGAATAATACATGAATGGAATAAAAAAGGTATTAAAACAAAAGAGGATGTATTAAGAAATAATAGGCAATTTAAGGATAAAAAGGTAGCTGTAAAGCAAGAATTATTTGATTATGATTGGTTAAATGATGAAAATAGTAACTGATTATTTAGATCAATTATTTTCAAATCCTCGTTGTGAATTAAATTATACTAAAGATTATGAATTACTTATTTCTGTTATGTTAAGTGCTCAAACAACCGATAAGCGAGTTAATATGGTAACAAGCATTTTATATCGTAAATATCCTACTTTAAAAGATTTAGCTTCTGCTGATATTGAAGATATTAAAGAAATTATTAAACCAATTGGAACATTTAATAAAAAAGCTGTGAATGTAAAAGAAATTGCTATAAGGCTTTTAGAAGATACTAATGGTATTGTTATTAATAATCGTAATTATTTAGAAACTTTACCAGGGGTAGGTAGGAAAACTGTTAATGTAGTTTTAGCTAATCTTTATAATGAACCATTGATTGCAGTTGATACGCATGTGGCAAGAGTTAGTAAGAGATTGAAAATAGCTAAAGAAAATGATGATGTTCTAACGATTGAAAAAAAGATTAATCGTAAGTTTCCAAAAGATAAACTTAATAAATTACATCATCAGTTAGTTTTATTTGGTAGATATTATTGTAAAGCTCAAAAACCAGAATGTGATAACTGTCGATTGCAAACAATATGTAATTATTATAAAAAAAAGAAGAAATAATCCAAAATTTCTTCTTTATTTTTTACATTTATTTGTAGTAGAATCATATGTATATCCATCTGGACAAGCACTTTTTTCTTCAGTATCCTTAGTACATTTTCCATCGCTTAATTCATAATCATTATCATATTGACTACAACTTGGTTCCATTGTTTCATCAGGATTACTAGCGTTATTAGCTCTAATAGTAATACTTTTACCATTACTAGCATTATTTGTAAAATTAGAATAAGATGTTTTAACAATATAAGTATAAGAACCACTACTATTTACACTTGTTGTATAACTAGTTTTATTAGTAAATCCTAAATGAACTAATGTTCCACCATTTTCTTGTTTATAAATATGATATCCAAAAGATCCTAAAGTATTATTTATATAATTTAATCTAGAATTGATAAAGTTATTTAAGTAACTACTATTTCTAAATGTATCTTTAAAATAATTTCTTAAATAACTATCAGTATTGATTTCAGGAACATTTACAGCTGACCAACTAATAGTAACAGTATTGCCATTTGCAGTTGCTTTCAAATTAGTAGGATCACTTAATTTAGCAAATCTTGGTGATGTTTCAGTTGGCTCAGAACCTTTTACGAATAATTCAGTTTGTTTTAATGAATCAGGAGTATATTCGCTTGGTAACATTGGAGTAGGGCATTCCTTTTCAATTGTTACTTCGCTAACGCTACTTGGCCTTGAGAATTCAGCTTTATTAGTAAAGATACCTTTACCAACAGCTTGGAATAATCTACTGTGTTGGGCACTATTTAATCTATTAAAATATTCAGAACTATTTTTATCATAACCATACCATACACCAATTGCATATTCTGTATTAAATCCAACTACCCATAAATCATTTACGGCATTAGTACGAGTTAATCCTAGAGCTTGTAAAGTCTTAGAATCATAGTTAGTTGTACCAGTTTTAGCTGCATAATTAATTCCGTTAATATAAGAATAACCACCTAAAGCATATTTTGCAGTATCAACTAACATATCACTTATCATATAAGCAGTTGAATCTTTCATAACTTGTTTTTTATCATGTTTATTTTCTACCTCTTCGTTATCTTTAGTATAAACTATTTTAGTATAACTATAAGGTTCAGTATAAAAGCCACCGTTGGCAAAAGCCGAATAAGCAGCAGCCATAGAAAGAGGAGATTCTCCAGTATAACCACCAATAGCATGAGCTTCATGTAATGTCTTTTCTGGATGTAGTCCTAAACTATTAACAAATTCTGTAATTTTAGCTTTATTGTTTGCTTGAAAAGCTTTTAAAGCAGGAATATTACGTGATCTTGTTAAAGCTGTTCTAATAGTTTCAAATCCTTCAAATTGACCGTTCCAGTTATTAATTTCTGTACCATCAGAATATGAAATAGGTTCATCAACATCAGGCATACCTGTACTCCAATTTAAATATTCAATAGCAGGACCATAGTCATATAGAGGTTTTGCTGTTGATCCAATTTGACGAGATATTTGTGTAGCATGATTTAAAGTTGCAGCAGCATTAATATTTCTACCACCACCAACAGCAACAATAGCTCCAGTTTTAACATCAGTAACAGCAATTCCAGCTTGAACTTTATCATTTTCCCATTTAAATGATACACCGTTCATAATATCATTAATATGAGATTGTTTATCTTTATCCATAGTAGTATAAATTTTCATTGGAACGACATAAGGATCGTTACCAGTATTTTTTTCTACTTCATTAACTACTACATCAATAAATGATTGATATTTACTAACAGTAGGATCAGTACTTTCACTTTTCGGTTTTATGATTTTTTTAACAGACATATTTTTAGCTATATTATATTCTGTTTCATTTATATAACCATGACGTTTCATAAGCTTTAAAACAGTTTGTCTTCTTGCTTCAGTTGCATCTGGATCCACATATGGGTTATATTTACTTGGTGCTTGGAATAATCCAGCAATCATAGCAGCTTCAGCAAGGTTTAAATCTTTGGCACTTTTACCAAAATAAGTTAAAGATGCTTGTTCAACTCCATAAGAATTATTACCTAAATAATAACTATTAACATAGAATTCTAATATTTCTTCTTTAGAATAATTTGGTTCTATTTTGAATTCAGAAATATAAACATCTGTAAATTTTCTAATAATTCCTTTTATACCAGTAGCTTCCGCAGAAGTATAAGTGTTTTTTGAAGCTTGCATTGTTAAGGTAGACGCACCACCAGCACTTGAATGACCTAAAAGTTGTAGAGCAGAAGCTTTTAAAAATCTAGCCCAATCGACACCTTTGTGTGAGAAAAATTTAGAATCTTCTGTTGCAACAATAGCATCTATTAATACTTCAGGAAGTTCATCATATTCAAGAAGTATTCTTTGCTCACTACCTAATTTTGCAAATTCTTCACCATTTTTATCATATACGACAGTTGGTTCACTGACATATAATTCATCTGGATCAAAATCAGGTGCTTTAGAAATTATAAATATACAAAAAGCGACGATAGATAATATTCCAAGAATAAAACCGCTTAAAACAATTACAAATATAATTTTCCATATTTTCTTTTTTTTCTTCTTATCCATTTTATTGTTTTTACTAATTTTTTGTTGATTATTTTTATTAGTTTCAATTTTGTGATCGATAGTTTTTCTTTTATTACCTTTTGCATGTTTAGCATTCTTAGTAGAATTCTTTTTATTAGTATTGTCAATAAAAAGAATTACTTTATTCCTAAGAGTAGGTACAAAATATATAATATCAACTATTAATACGATAATAAATGGGATTAAAAATCCTATTGTAAGACTTCCTATTATAATCGCCATTAAACTTATTAATATAACAGCTATATCCACTTTGTATAATCTTAAAAATTTATCCATAATATCACCCTATATCCCTTTCTACTATATCTAGATAATCAACTAGTGGCCTTAATTTTTCTTTAATTAAATAACCGTTATTTTCAAAATATTCAATTGGAATAGATTTTCTATTTTCCTTTTGTATAAATGAAAATAAATTATTAGCACTTAAATAAAATGTTTTATTTAAAGATGTAAATCTAACTATAATAAATCCTATGCCACCCATATTAATAATTTTTCTTAAATGTTCTATTTGATGGTTATGAATATTACTGAGTGCAAAACTAGTTTTACTTTTGGTTTCTTTAGCTTCAAAATCGATGTATTTTCCTTTATATATACCATTATAATCGGTAGTTGAAGGTGTTTTAAAATGTGCTTCAGTAATTATTGCATCCTTTCTCGATGGAAAATTTACTTTATCAATAGTAATAGGGGTAGGCTTTTTATAAATAACAGCGATATTATTATCTAAATAATATTTATTAGAAACATTAATATCATTTTCTAATCCCATCCCTCTATTTTTATATTTATAGTTATAATTACTAGTGGTCAGTGTCATAAAATCACCAAAACTATTATACTATATTTTATTAAAAAAAACTACTAAGTTCTATTATTTTCTAATTTTGTCGAATGTCAACTATTGTAAATAAAAACGTGCTAATATGTTTTTGAGGTGATAAAGTGTATACAAAGATGCATATTGAAGATGAATTTAATAGTATGATAAGTGATATAAATAGTATGAAATTGGCAACCTACTGTACTAAAAAGTAAAAACATGTGGAATAAATTCCTTTGTTAATCAAAATTTGATGAAATAAGGAAATAAAGAGATGTAAAAAAAAGTGAACGCACCGA
>CANPWK010000028.1 GCA_947584105.1 uncultured Bacilli bacterium | reverse complement strand
AGCCCTTGACTAAAATCATTGCAATACTAAATTGTATAAAGATATCTTATATCTCAATTTACTTTTTCAATTGAATTTAATATATAATTTACTTAAAATACTTTACAATTATTATTTTTTGTAATATAATATAAAGCATTAAAGATGGTAGTGGTTATGCAAAGATATTTTGGAATTAGAAAAGAAAAAAATAATTTAATTTTAGATAAACAAGATTATCATCATATTAAAAATGTTATGAGAATGAACGATGGTGATTTAATTGAGGTTATTGTCAATCAAAAATTATATATTGGATGTATAGAAAATGTCAAGTCAAATATTGAAGTTAATATAAAAAAGGAGTTAGATTTGCCAATTAATAATTTTCCTAAAGTTAATTTAATTGTTCCACTTTTAAAAGAAAATAAAATGGACTTGATTTTGCAAAAAGCAACAGAAATGGGCACTTCTAAAATTATTATCTATCCTTTTAAACGTTGCATGGTCAAGGTAAATTCAAAAATAGAAAATAAATTAAGTAGATGGAAAAAAATACTTAAAGAAGCATCTGAACAATCTTTTAGAAATGATATTCCTGAAGTGGTATTATTAAAAAATCTTGAACATTTAAAAAAAATAAATGGTTTAAAATTAATTTGTAGTACTAAAAAAATTTCTAATAATTTAAAAATGGTATTAACTGAATACAAAAACTGTGATACAATTAATATAGTGATTGGTCCAGAGGGCGGAATTGATCCTATAGAAGAAGATTATTTAAATAGTATAGGGTATATTAGTATAACCTTAGGTAATAGAATTATGCGAGTTGAAAGTGTACCTTTATTTTTACTAAGTATTATAAATTATGAATATATGGAGTGATATTATGGCATTTTTAGAATTTGTAACAAACAATTTATATCTTTATTTAGCTATTATTATAGCTCTTATTATATTAGATATAATTTTAACTATTATATGTATTAATCAAAGAAAAAGACAAAATATAAAAGAAGAATTTAATGAAATAGAGAATGTAGATGAAACTGAAGTAAATTCTGAAGTAGCTTTTGAATTAGAAAAAGTTCTAGAGCAAATGCAACATGATATTGAGATGAAACCTGAGGAAGTTGTTAAAAAGTTTGAAGAAGAGCAAGAACAAAAAGCTATTATTAGTTATCAGGAATTAGTTGATAGTGTTAATAATAACAAAATTGATGTAATTGATGATGAAGAGGGGACTATTGATTATGTTCAAGCTTTAGAAAAAGAAGAACTTAATAAGGAAACTCTAGAAACATTTAATGATAATCATAATAACGTGATTGTAGAGGATGTTTCTGATGATATTAAAAATAAAAGTCATTTAGATGTTATTGATGAATTAAATTCTGATAAACAAGTGAAACGATTTAAAAATTCAGAAATATTGTCTCCAGTATTTGGGCGTATGCAACCTGATTTTGAATATCATACGATTAATTCTTTTGCAAATACTAATAACAAAGTAGAAATTGAACAAGTAGCTGGTGATACAAAAGAAGATGAAATAAAAAAGAACGAAGATTTTTTGAAATCACTGATTGATTTTAGAAATAATTTGTAGTAATTAACTTTTAGTAATATGTAATATATTGCTTTTTTTTAAAATTTTTTGTACCATTATTAATGGATGTGGTTTTATGAAGTTTTATATTTTTAATCTTGGTTGTAAAGTTAATTCTTATGAATCAAATATAATGCAAGAGGATTTAATAAAAAATGGATTTATTTTAGGTTCGAAAGATGACAGTGATATTTTTATTGTAAATACTTGTACTGTAACTAATACTAGTGATAATAAGTCTTTAAAAATGATTCGTAAATTAAAAAGGGATTATCCAAAAACAATTATAGTTGCTGTAGGTTGTTTACCTCAAGTTAATAGTTATGTTGTAAAGAATTTAGGTGTTGAAATAATATTAGGTAATGTAGGAAAAAGTAATATTTCTAAATATATTAATCAATATTTGCAAAATAAAAAACAAATTATTGATATCAAAAATATATCTAGTCAAAAATTTGAAAATATGTGTCTTAATAATTTTGATAAGACAAGAGCATTTGTTAAGATAGAAGATGGATGTGAAAACTTTTGTAGTTATTGTATTATTCCATATACTCGTGGTAAAGTACGTAGTAAAAATCCAGATTTAGTTATTAAAGAAGTTAAAAATCTAATAGAAATGGGACATAAGGAAATTGTTTTAACTGGTATACATACAGGTCATTATGGAGCTGATATTTCTACTAGTTTTGCAGATTTATTGAAGCAACTTGTGAAAATTAAAGGTTTAGAACGTTTGCGTATATCATCAATAGAAATAACTGAGTTAAATTCTGAAGTTTTAGATGTTATAAAAAACAATAAAAATTTAGTATCACATTTACATATTCCTTTACAAAGTGGTTCAGATAAAATTTTAAAGTTAATGAATCGTAAATATGATAAAGAATATTTTATAAAAAAAGTTATGGAACTAAGAGAAATTAGGGAAGATATATCTATTACCACTGATGTTATTGTAGGATTTCCAGAAGAAGATGATATGTTATTTGCAGAAACTATTGAAACTATAAAAACAATCGGTTTTTCTAAAATTCATGTTTTTCCATTTTCACTTAGAAAAAATACTAAGGCATGTGAAATACCAAATCATGTTGACGATGTTACTAAAAAAAGAAGAGTACATAAATTACTTGAGTTAAGTAATGAATTAGAAAAAGACTTTATGAATAAATTTATTGGAAAAGAAGTGTTAATTTTACCGGAAGTTTATTTAGATGGTTATTTAATTGGACACACAGATAATTATTTAAAAGTTCGCATTAAAGGTGATCGAAACTTATTAAATAATTTTATCAAAGTTAAAATAACGAAAAATAGTTATCCATATTTAGATGGAATTATTATTAAAACAATTGCTTCTAAGTAATAAACACATTCTTTTTTTTTATGTTTTCATACTATAAACTAGATAGGAGGTCAATATGTTTAATATGTTCAATAAAGATTGTGGGTGCAATCGTATGAATTCTGGCTGTATGGAAAGGGAAATCGTAGAACCAACTATAAATAAATGCATTGAAAAAGAATTTTATCATGAAGTACCACATATTTGCCCAATTCATACTCATGTTGTAAATCGTCATATTTATAAACACACTTATACTCCTCAATATAGTTGTTCTGAGGAAAATCAAGTAATTAATGATGATTGTGGAAGTTGTTGCAATTTTCAATAAAATAAAAAACGAATTATTTCGTTTTTTTTGTTCTTCAAATCAATTTAAAAAGTATCTATTTACAAAAAATGTCATATATGATAAAATTATATTGTATTCATAGGAAAGAAGGGATGTTTGTGGATCATACAAAAACATATAATTCAAACGAATTTCAAGAAGAATTAATTGCGATTACTATTAAAGAAGTAGCAGATATTTTAAATGAACGTGGTTATAATGCAATAAATCAAATAGTTGGTTATTTGATGAGTGGCGATCCAGGTTACATTTCTAGTCACAAGGAAGCCAGAAATAAAATTACTAAGTTTGAAAGAGCTGAAGTATTAGAGGTTATTGTAAAAAATTATTTAAATAAATGAGATATTTAGGATTGGATTTAGGAACTAAAACTTTAGGAATCGCAATAAGTGACTATACTAACACTATTGCTTCACCGATGTGTATTATTAGATTTGAAAATGAAGCTTATGAAACGACATATCAAAGTTTAAAAGATATTATTAATGAATATAAAATAACGACACTAGTTTTAGGATTCCCTAAAAATATGAATAATAGTATAGGATTTCGTGGCCAAACAACGTTAGAATACAAAAGTATGTTAGAAAATTGGTTTAATTTAGAAGTTGTTTTAGAAGATGAAAGATTAACAACAGTTGAGGCTACTAATTATATGTTAGAAGCTAACTTATCTCGTAAAAAACGAAAAAAGAAAATTGATGCTCTAGCAGCTAATATTATTTTGCAAACATATTTAGACAAAATTAAGAAAGGGTGAAATTATGCAAGATGAGGTTATGACTTTTAAAGTTATTAATGATGAGGGTAAGGAAGTTGAATGTGAAGTTTTATTTACATTTGAATCAGAGGAAACTCAAAAAAATTATATAGTATATACTGATAATACTACTGATAATGATGGAAATACCAAGGTTTATGCCTCTATTTATAATCCTGATGAAAAAGAAACAAAATTATTGCCTATTGAATCAGAAAAAGAATGGAAAATTATTGAAACTATACTAGAAGAGATTCAATCAGAAGCAAGTAATGGAGAAAATAATAATCAGCAATAAATATTATGAAAAAAACTCTTTTTATTATTACTAGTATAATAACATTTGTTATTTCCTTTTTTGGAATTTGGCTTGTTTATTATCATATATCATTGGAGTCTGTTAGTAAAAATAACATTGCTGTTAATTTTGCAGTAGAAGAGGGGGAAAACTTTTATTCTATTGCTGATAAATTAAAAAATGAAAATTTAATACGCTCAAAGTTTGTATATAAGCTGTATATAAAATTTAATCAACCTTCAAAAATTAAAGCAGGTGTTTATCAATTAAATAAAAATATGACAGTCAAAGATATTGTCAAAAATTTATCTGGCAATATAAAACATGATATAAATAGTGTGACAATCACATTTAAAGAAGGAAAAAATATGGATTATGTTATAAACCAAATAGTTAGTAATACAAAAAATACTAAAGAAGATATTATTAACACTTTAAATGATAAAGAATATTTAAATCAGTTGATATCAAAGTATTGGTTTATAACAGAAGATATATTAAATAGCAATTTATATTATTCATTAGAAGGTTATTTATATCCAAATACATATACATTTAAAAATGATGTTACTGTAAAAGAGATATTTAATGTAATGATAGATCAGATGGATATAAATATCAGTAAGTATAAAAAAAATATTGAGAATAGTTCATTTAATCCATCTCAAATTATTACTTTAGCATCTATAATAGAGCTAGAAGGAATAAATAGTTCTGATCGGTCAGGTATTTCAGGTGTATTTTATAATCGACTTAAAAGAAATTGGAGTTTAGGTAGTGATGTTACAGCTTACTATGGAGCTAGGGTAGAATTAAATAAGCGTAATTTAACAACAGCTGAACTTAATGATGATAATCCTTATAATACTAGAATTAGTTCCATGATGGGTAAATTGCCAGTTGGTCCTATTTGTAATCCTAGTATTGATAGTATAAAAGCGGCACTTAATCCAGAGCAACATGATTACTATTATTTTGTTTCTGATAAAAATGGCAAAACTTATTTCACTAAAACTGATATAGAACATAGCGCAAAAATTAATGAATTAAAGAAGGCTGGTTTATGGTACACATACAATTAGAATCATTAGAAAAATATGCTAAGGAAAATCATGTACCGATTATGCTTAAAGATGGCATCAATTATTTAACGGATTATATAAAGAAAAATAATATTCAAAATATTTTAGAAATAGGTAGTGCAATAGGTTACTCTGCTATTAAGATGGCTTTAGTTAATGAAAATATTAAAGTAACTACGATTGAAAAAAATAAAACTATGTATGAAATAGCTTTAAAAAATATCAATAATTTTAATTTATCTAGTCAAATTTGTATTCTTAATGAAGATGCATTAGATGTTGATATAGTAGATAAGTATGATTTAATATTTATTGATGCAGCCAAAAGTCAATATATTAAATTTTTCAATAAATTTAAAGATAATTTAACAGCAAATGGAGTAATTATAACTGATAATTTGAATTTTCACGGATTAGTCAAGGATGATAGTAACTGTAGTCGAAATACAAGGCAATTAGTAAGAAAAATTAGAAATTATATTACATTTTTAAAAGAAAATACTGAATTTAAAACAGAATTTATTGAGCTTGGAGATGGCATTAGTGTTTCTAAAAAAAGTGAATTATGATATATCATTATTTACTTTTTTTTAATGCTTTATTAACATTAATATAATCAAATATTGTTACAAAAGCGATATTACTACAAGTAGCGATTATAAGTCCCCACATTCCAAATTTAAAACTTAAACAAAATAATAATGTAGTTCTTAATAATGTTCCATAAAAAGTTCCTTTCAAAGACACTTTAGCTTTATTCATAGCTTGCAAGCTTGAGGCAATAGGAGATTGGATATAATGAAGTAAACAAATAGGGGCTAAAAATTTAATGTAATTAATACCTTCATTAGTATTATATATTAATTTTAATGGAATATTAGGATATAATGTAAATAATAAAGTAGCAGGAATGCCTATCAATAATGAATAAAAAATAGCTTGTTTAATTTTTCTTTGTACTAAATTATAATTTTTCTTGGCATAATTTTTACTTACATTAGGTATTAGCGCCTGCGATAGGGCACCAGTAAAAAATGATGGTAATAGTATTAATGGTAATACGTATCCATTGATAATGCCGTATTCAGTTAGTATATAATTATTAGAATAACCAACTTTATATAATACATAAGTTACAATGATTGGTTCTAAAAAGTAGCCAATACTACCTATAATTCTACTACCAGTTGTTGGGATAGCTATTTTTAAAAGATCTTTCATTTCTTTTTTACTAGGTTTAATATCATTTTTAGAAGCTTTAAAATTAGGAATTAAAGTAAGAAATATGATGATAGATGTAAGTTCACTTAAAATATTTGTAAGAATTATAAATGCAATAGTAATTTCTATACCTTGTTTAAGGACAATTGGTAAAAATATAATAATAGTAATTAATTTCACTAAGTCTTCTAGAATATTAGTAACTACATGAGGTAACATTCTTTCTTTAGCAAAAAAATAACTTCTAAACATATTAGAAATACTAACAAAAGGTAATATTAAACCAATAGATATTAATCCTAAAAATAACTTTTTTTCATGCAAGAGATTAGTGCTTATATATTTAGCTGAAAAAATTAAAAATATAATCATAAGTAAATCTATAGTTAGCGAAATAATTAAAGAAGCGGTTATTAATTTTTTAGCATTGTTATTTTTAGCAATTAAAACATTCAATGCAGTTGGTAATCCAAGTTGTGAAATAGATAATAATAACATCATTGTTGGCATAATCATTGCATATAATCCATAATTAGTACTTCCTATAGTTCTAGTTGTAGCAATTTTAATAATCATTCCAAGTATTTTAGTAAAAAAACCACCAATTACTAAGATTATTGTTGACTTAATTAATGTATTTTTCATATTAAATTTTATTCTTAAAAATATTTAAAATTACTTATATTCTCCTTAAGGTAATAAAATATCAAAAAATTCGCAAAAATTCTTTAAAAATGTTTTATTTTAATATATAATATATATGTGTATTCTTGAAGGAGATGTTCTATGGAGGAATTTTCTAATGTTTCTGAATTATATTCGAGATTAATTCCAGCCTTAAATACTAAAGTATTAGAATTAAAGCGTAATAATATAAATTATATAAAAAAAGAAGATATTTGGAATTATTTAAAAATAAAAAAATGGAAGAATGCAAATAATTTATTATTGCACCAAATGGTTGATGATATTTTAAATGTTGATTCTTGTTTGCTTGAAGATTATGTTAAAAGGAATATGCAGAATGTTTTTATAAAACCAATTTTAGAAAGTGAGGATATTTATGAGTGATAAAAAAATGAATAAACCAACTAGAATAATTAATATCATATTAATTACATTGATTATTCTAATCGTTTCAATTATGAGTTTATTCCCTTTAATAAAAAATATAAAATTTGGGTTGGATTTAGCAGGTGGTTTTGAAGTATTATATAAAGTAAATAGTTTAGATAAAAAAGATGTTACTAAAGATATGGTTAATAGTACTTATAAAATTATAGAAAAACGTATTAATACTCTAGGTGTATCAGAACCAGTTATTTCGGTTGAAGGTAATAATATTAGAGTTCAATTAGCTGGTGTTACTAATGCTGATGAAGTTCGAGACAAAATTAGCAAAGTAGGTAGTTTAACTTTTAGAGATACAAGTGATAAATTATTAATGACTAGTGATGTCTTAGAAAGTGGTAAAGCTAGTGTTACGACTAATGAAAAAGGTCAATATGAGATATCTTTAAAAATAAAAGATAAGGATACATTTTATAAAGTTACAAAAGAAATAAGTAAAAGAAGTGATAATTATATAACTATTTGGCTAGATTATGAAGAAGGAGTAGATAGTTATTATCATAATGTAGATGGTAAACAAACTGTTGAATCTTGTGGCAACTTGAAAAGTTCACATTGTCTTTCTGCTGCTACAGTATCACAAGGATTTGCAAGTGATGTAGTAATTCAAGGTAATTTTGAAAAAGAAGAAGCCCAAAATCTAGTTGATTTGATAAATAGTGGTAGTATGCCTACAAAACTTAGTGAGATATCATCACGTAGTGTTACTGCTTCATTTGGTGAAGATTCTCTAGATAAAACATTTATAGCTAGTGTAGTTGGTATACTTGCAATTATAGCTTTAATGATTGTTATTTATAAATTTAGTGGTTTAATTTCTAGTGTAGGAATTCTTGTTTATATAGCTTTAACTTTATTAATATTTAATTTAGTTGGTGGTAGATTAACATTGCAAGGAATTGCCGCTTTAGTTATTGGAATTGGAATGGCTGTTGATTCTTCTGTAATTAGTTTTTCTAGAATAAAAGAAGAGTTAAGAAAAGGATGTGGCCTTAAAACAGCATTTAAATTAGGAACTAAAGAATCAATTATATCAATTATAGATGCGAATACTACAACTTTACTTGCTGCTATTATTTTATTTATATTTGGTGAAAGTAGTGTTAAAGGTTTTGCAACTATGTTAATTATAAGTATTATTGTAACATTTATAGTTATGGTATATATGGTTAGATTTTTAGCTAGTTTATTTGTTAGAAGTGGCAAATTTGATAAACACAAATATTTATTTATTGGTTATAAAGATAAAGAAAGAAAAGAACGTATACTAGATTTTGCTAAATATAGAAAAATAATATATATATTAGTTTCACTTATATTTATAGTTGGTGGTTTATTAATTTATAATAAAGGATTAAATTTAGGAATTGATTTTAAAGGTGGTTCAACTATTACTGTTACTTCATCTAAGAATATCAATTCAAAAGATGTTAATAAAGATATTAAAAATCTTCATTATGATTTAGAATCTATAGAACAAATTAATAATAAAACTGTTTATGTAACTATTTCAAATGTATTAAATAATAAACAAACAGAAAAAACAGAAACTTATTTTAATGATAAATATGAAGCAACTACAAGTGTTGGTGCAGTATCTAACATTGTAAAGAAAGATTTAACTAAAAATGCTATTAAAGCTTTAATAATTGCTATTATAGGTATAATCATTTATATTTCTATTAGATTTAAATTTAATTATGCTATTTCTAGCATTATGGCACTTTTACATGACAGTATAATGGTTGTTATAATATTTGCTATTCTTTTCCTAGAGGTTAATAGTATATTTATTGCAGCTATATTAGCAATCATAGGTTATTCTATTAATAATACTATTGTTGTATTTGACCGTATTAGAGAAAATAAAAAGAAATTATTTAATGATAATATCAAAAAAACGGAAGATTTAGAGTTAATTGTTAATAAAAGTTTAACACAAACTGTAGTTAGATGTTTGATTACAACTATAACTACTTTAATTCCTGTAGTTTCATTAATCCTATTGGGATCATATGAAATATTGAATTTTAATTTAGCATTATTATTTGGTCTTATTGTTGGAACATTCTCATCACTATTTATTGCTGGTGAAATATGGATGGATTTAGAAAAAAGAAAAATAGGTAAGCCAAAGCGTAAAAAATGGTATGAGGATGATAATAAAAACAAGAAAAAAGAACCAGAAGAATTAAATGTAAAAGGTATTAATTGTTAATACCTTTTATAATATGTCAATAATTGTTAATACCTTTTATAATATTTACATTTTAATTTATTAATGATATAATTAAGACATAATAAGGAGATTAATATGAAGGAAAATAAAAATAATTATTTAATTTTTGGACTTTTTGCAATTATAATTTTAATATTAATAACATTAGTAATTTTTCTATTTATAAAAATTGATGATTTAGATGATAAAGATGACGATAAAGTAACAATTAATGATACTAATACTGATAATTTATCTAATATAGATGACAGTAATAGCAATAATAATAGCAATAATAATAGTAATAATAGTGGTAATAATAATTATATTTCTAAAGATGAAGCATTGAAAATTGCTTTAAATAGTTTAAATGTAAATCAAAATAGTATTTATGATTTAAAAAATGAGTTAGATTATAAATATGGAACAGAAGTATATGAAGTAGAGTTCAAATACAATAACTATGAATATGAATTTTATATAAGTGCTACTGATGGAAAAATAATAAAATCTTTTAAAGAAAGAGATTAAATAAATATGAAAGAGATTAAATAAATAAATATATATATATATACAAGAATAAATTCCTTTGTTAATCAAAATTTGATGAAATAAGGAAATAAAGAGATGTAAAAAAAAGTGAACGCACCGA
>CANPWK010000027.1 GCA_947584105.1 uncultured Bacilli bacterium | reverse complement strand
AATAAAATAGAAATTTTAGGAGGTTTTATGAATAAAAATTATCAAGCAGAAGAAGTAAAGAATGTTGATGGTTTATTTGATTTTCAAGAACAAAGAAAAGATGAATTTCGTTATTTTGGCTATGCACCTATTGGCAAACATGACTATACAATAACTTCTTTTAGCGAGGGATCTTTTTGGAATCTTTATAAATTTGTAGAACAAACTACAACAGATCAAAAGTATATGTGGTCTGGAAATGAACAAGTATGGGTACCAGAACAAAGATTATTTAATAGATACTTAGGTTATATAATTAGTGAAATTATAGATCAAAGAAACAAATTGCTTAATAGTCAAAAAAATTTGAGTTTAAATGAGCCTAAATTATTACGTGAGTTAGAATCACTTGAACAAAGTTTAGATACTATAATTAAATTTTATGATGCTGATAAAAAAGTGTATTTTCAAGGGTATTTAGCTCCAGCAATTTTACCTGAAATTGGTGAAAAAGCAAAAGAAGTAAAAAGTGTTATTGTAAAAGATAAGAAAGCATTTCCTAAATATGTAAATGATTATTCAAATGCTAAAGAAAGTTATGAACAAGCAAAATATAATTATGAACAGAAAAGTAGATTTGGCAAATTAATGGCTAAAGTAAATGGTGAATATAAAAAACTGCAAGAAGCACGTATAAACTATGGAAGTTTTAATGCAATTGAAGTGCGACCAATTGGAGATGGACCTTATTTAGGAATTACTGATCCTCTGAAACAATTTAGATCCATTGATTCAATAAGTGCTAAATATCAACGAGAAATAGATTCAAATGAGGAAGAGACAGATATAACTAGAAAGTTATGATTTTGAATAATTGAAAGGTTAAAGTTATGGAAAAAGAATTAGAAAATAGTTATAATGAATATATAAGCAAATATACACAATTAAATATTGAACAAAAAAGAAGTGAAATTATAGAGAAGTTAAAGCATATAATAGTTTTATTTCAACAAATTTCTGCAATAAAAGGATTGAATAATGACTTATTAGTAAATAAAGAATTATTAGATTTAAATAAGGAAAATGTTAGTGAAGATGACTTTTTAGAAGGAATATTTGTTTATATTAATATGCTTGAAGATATTATTGGAAAAACTATGGAAAATTTAATATAGTAAGAACTATGTAAAAATAGTTTTTTTTTATTATTTAAAGTAGTATAATATAAATATATAGATGAGGTGTAGTTATGATTTATACAAATGAAGTAGAAAAAATGTGTAAAGTAAATAAAGGAGTAAGTCATGGCCCAGCTCCTATACCTGAGGAAGGTAAATGGGTAGAGGCTAAAGAAATTAAGGATATTTCTGGACTTACGCATGGCATTGGTTGGTGTGCTCCTCAACAAGGTGCTTGTAAGCTAACATTAAACATAAAAAATGGCATTATTGAAGAAGCTTTAGTGGAAACTATAGGATGTTCTGGTATGACACATTCAGCTGCAATGGCAGGAGAAATATTAGTTGGAAAAACTCTATGAGAGAATTATTTTTGCAAATAGTTTACGGTAGAAGTCAATCTGCTTTTTCTGAAAATGGACTAGCTATTGGATCAGGGTTAGAGGATTTAGGTAAAGGTCATCGTAGTCAGGTAGGAACAATTTATTCTACTAATTCTAAAGGAGCCAGATATTTAGAATTAGCTGAGGGATATATTGTAGAAATCGGCTTAGATGAGAATGATAACATAATTGGTTACAAATATGTTAATTTAGGGAAAATGATGGATAATATTAAAGATGGTATTGATCCTTTTGAAGCAATAGAAAAGGCTAGTGGAAAGTATGGTAGATTTGATGAAGCTACTAAAAAAATAGATCCACGAAAGATGTAGGAGGTATATATGGAACTTTTTGAAAATTATGATAGAAGAATAGATAAAATAAATAAAACTTTAGAAAAATATAACATTAAAGATTTGAAAAGTGCTTTAAAAATATGTACAGATTGTGGATTTAATCCTTATGAAATTGTCAAAAGTATTCAGACTATTTGTTTTGAAGATGCCGCTTGGGCATATACATTAGGAGCTGCAATTGCTATTAAAAAAGGAATAACTAAAGCAAGTGAAGCAGCTAAGGCTATAGGAGAAGGACTACAGGCATTTTGCTTAGAAGGAAGTGTTGCTGAAGAACGTAAAGTTGGTATTGGCCATGGAAACTTAGCTAGTATGTTACTCGATGAAAATACAAAATGCTTTGCTTTTCTAGCAGGTCATGAATCGTTTGCTGCTGCTGAAGGAGCTATTGGTATTGCCGCATCAGCTAATAAGGTTAGAAAAGAGCCACTTAAAGTTATTTTAAATGGATTAGGTAAAGATGCAGCTCAAATTATTTCACGTATAAATGGTTTTACTTATGTTGAGACTGAATATGATTTTTATAATAATAAACTTAAAGTAATTAGAGAAATTCCTTATTCTAAGGGTGATAGAAGTCAAGTTAAATGCTATGGTGCTAATGATGTTAAAGAAGGTGTAGCTATTATGCATTTAGAGGGAGTTGATGTTTCTATCACAGGTAATTCTACTAACCCAACACGTTTTCAACATCCAGTTGCTGGGACATACAAAAAAGAATGTATAGAAAATGGTAAGAAATATTTTTCAGTAGCATCCGGTGGTGGAACAGGTAGAACTTTACATCCTGATAATATGGCTGCTGGTCCATCTTCATATGGTATGACAGATACGATGGGCAGAATGCATAGTGATGCTCAATTTGCTGGATCATCATCAGTACCAGCTCATGTTGAAATGATGGGATTTGTTGGTATGGGCAATAACCCAATGGTAGGAGCAACAGTTAAAGTCGCTGTTTCAATAGAAGAACACGTAAAATAATAAATAAAAAAGGAAACAATTATACTTTCTTTTTTTATTTAATACTAATTTGACAAAAGTACGATTGCTATGATAACATGTAAATAGTTCTATTTATTCGAGGTGAATATAGTGACTTTAAAGAGAAATATAAGTATATGCTTAGCTATAACTGATATATTAGTTATTGCCTTAGTAGTCATAATTAAAAGTAATATAACTATTAAGGTAGATAAAAAAGATGTAAAAGCTGCTGCTAATATATTAGAAAATAGTGAAAATGCTTTAGATAAATATAAAAATCAAGAGATAAAAGAATATATTGATTCTAGACCAGTTATTGTTTATGATAATATGACAATTGAACAATTATCTGATAAATTAAATAGAGTTTTTAAGTCAACTATGTCTGGAAAAGGTAATTTAGTTGCATCATATTCTTTAGAAAAAGGAGTAGATCCTTATTTAGCTACTGCAATTATTTTATTAGAAACTGGATGTTCATCTACTTGTAGTAAAATGGTTAATACTTGTCATAATGTAGGTGGTCAAAAAGGATCAGGTTGTGGTGCTTATGCTGCATTTCCAACATTAGATGATGGAATAAAAGCTTTTATTGATAATTTATATAAAAATTATTATAGTAAAGGTTTAACAACTGCTGAAACAATAGGTCCTAGATATGCTGAATCTGGTAGTTGGACTAGAAAAGTTAATTCATATATAACTAAAATAAAGAAAGCTTAATTATTAAGCTTTTTTTGTCGTATAGAAAATCTTCTATTAAGATTATATTTCCATATAATTTGATAGGAGGATTTATGAATTTAAAAGGACTTACTACTCAACAAGTAGCAGAAAATCAAGAAAAATATGGTAAAAATATTTTAACCAAAACAAAAAAAGATTCGTTTTTCAAAAAACTATTAATTACATTTAGTGATCCTATTATTAAAATATTATTAATAGCTTTGGCTTTAAAAATAGTGTTTCTTTTTAAAAATTTCGATTGGTATGAAACGATAGGTATTGTAATAGCAATATTGATGGCTTCTCTTATTTCTACTATATCAGAATATGGAAGTGAAAAGGCTTTTGAAAAATTACAAGAAGATGCAGCTTTAGTTAAATGTCGAGTAATTAGAAATGGTAAAAAACAAGAAATAAATGTATCGGATGTAGTTGTAAATGATATAGTATGTTTAGAACAAGGCGATAAAATACCTGCAGATGGTGTTATTGTTAAAGGAAATATAAGTGTTGATGAGTCAAGTTTAAATGGAGAAACTAAAGAAATTAATAAAGAAGCTATATTAAATATTAATAAACCTTTAGATAAAAATATAGTCTATATGGGAACGGTTGTATATAATAATCATGCACTAATGAAGGTTACTAAAGTTGGAGATGATACTTTTTATGGAAAATTATCACTTGAATTACAAAGCAAAAAACCAGATACTCCTTTAAAAATAAGATTAAGAGAATTAGCTAATTTTATTAGTAAGATTGGATATATAGGTGCTATATTAGTATTTATTTCTTATCTTTTTTCAGTGATATTTATTAATAATAATTTTGATATTAATTTGATTAAAGAAACAGTTACTAATTTTCCAGTTATTTCTGGACATATATTATATGCACTAACCTTATGTGTAACTGTGATAATTGTTGCAGTACCAGAAGGATTACCTATGATGATTACTTTAGTTTTATCTTCTAATATGAAAAGAATGTTAAAAAATAATGTATTAGTAAGAAAATTGGTAGGAATAGAAACATCAGGAAATATTAATATTTTATTTACTGATAAAACTGGAACTTTAACTAAAGGTAAATTAGAAGTTATAGAATTTATTAGTGGCAATTTAAAGAAATATTCCAATGAAAAAGAATTAGAAAAATCTAAGATATATGATTTAGTTAAAATGAGTTGTTTAGCTAATAATGATAGTAGTTATGATGGAAATAAAATTATTGGAGGTAATATAACAGATAGAGCATTATTGAAATTTTTTAAACCTATAGAAGTTAATTATGAAAAAATTAAAACGTATCCATTTAATAGTAAAAATAAATATGCTATAACGACAATAAAGCATAAAGGTAAAAAAATAAATTTAATAAAAGGTGCTCCTGAAATATTGATAGATCATTGTAGTAATTATTATTACAATGATAGTATTTATAAATTAAATAAAGATAGTATTAAAAAAGTAATCAAGGAAAATACTAATAAGGGAATAAGAGTTTTGTTATTAGCAACTAGTGAATCTAATAATCCAGAAATATTTAATAATTTAACTTTAGTAGGATTAATTCTTATTAAAGATGAAATTAGAAAAGAAGCAAAAAGAGGAGTTAAATTAGTACAAGATGCTCATATAAATACAATAATGATTACTGGTGATAATAAAGATACAGCAACAAACATAGCTAAAGAAGTAGGGATTTTATCTAATGATGGATTAGTATTAACTAGTGATGAATTAAACAAACTAACTGATGAAGAATTAAAACAAATATTACCAAGATTAAAAGTAGTTGCTAGAAGTTTGCCTACTGATAAAAGTAGATTAATTAAAGTTAGTCAAGAAGCTAAATTAGTTGTAGGAATGACAGGTGATGGTGTAAATGATGCCCCAGCCTTAAAAAGAGCTGATGTAGGTTTTGGAATGGGAAGTGGAACAGAAGTGGCCAAAGAGGCTAGTGATATAGTTATTTTAGATGATAATTTTCTATCAATATCTAAAGCAATACTATTTGGTAGAACTATTTTTAAAAGTATTCGTAAATTTATAATAGTTCAACTTACTATTAATATGTGTGCTTTGGGAATATCAATTATAGGTCCATTTATAGGTATTGAAATGCCTATTACAGTTATTCAAATGTTATGGATAAATATGGTTATGGATACTTTAGCTGGATTAGCCTTTTCATTTGAACCACCATTAATTGAGTATATGCAAGAAAAACCAAAGTTAAAAAGCGAACCTATTATAAACAAATATATGATTAATCAAATATTAGTAACTGGTTTATATTCATCATTTATCTGTATTTTATTTTTAAAACTACCATTTATAGCTTCATTTTTTAGAAGTGATATCAATAATAAATATTTATACACAGCATTTTTTGGCTTATTTATTTTTATAGATATATTTAATAGTTTTAATGCTAGAACACATAGATTTAACATTTTAGCTAATATTTTAAAAAATAAAATATTTATATTTATTATTACATTAATTATTATTATCCAAATAATATTAATTTATTATGGAGGAAGTGTTTTTAGAACAGCTGGTTTAACTTTAAAAGAGTTTGAAATCATGATTTTATGTGCATTTACTGTAATACCATTTGATTGGTTAAGAAAGATATTTATTCGAAAAAAAGGAATAAAAGATGGTGTATAATGTATAATTTAAAATATTTTATCCCAAATTAATAAGGGAGGGATTAGATGAAAAAGATTTTATTTTCTTTATTTGCTTTTGTTGCACTAACAGGATGTTCATTAAATGTATCTAATGTAGATAATACTCCTACTAAAAAAGTAGAGGCATATTTAAATAATTACCAGTCATTAGATGATAGTGTATTAGAAGATTTAGATCTAGTCATAGAAAAAGAAGAATCTTTTAATGATACACAAAAAGAAAGTTATAAAGATATTATGAAAAAGCATTTTGAAGATTTAACTTATAAAATAAAAGATGAAACTGTAAATGGAGAAACAGCTACAGTAGAAGCTGAAATAGAAGTTACAGATTTTTATAAAATTAATCAAGCAAGTGATGCTTATTTAGAGGAACATAAAGATGAATTTAATGATGAATCTGGAAATTATGATATAAGTAAGTACATGGATTATAAGTTAGAACAAATGAAAAAGGCAACAGATAAAGTCAAATATACCATTTATTTTACACTAACTAAAGATGAAGATGGAAAATGGCAAATCGATGATATCGATGAATCTGATGAAGAAAAAATACTTGGTATATATGAATATTAGAACATAATTGTTCTTTTTTTTTATTTATGTTATACTGATGATGGTGATGATATGAAGAAAGTATTCAGAAATTTAGATGAACAAATAGATATATTAAAAAACAGAGGCTTAGTTTTTTTTGATGAAGATAAAGCTAAGCAGATTTTACTTAGAGAAAATTATTTTTTTATAAGTGGATATCGTCATTTTTTTGAAACTTCTTATGATAAATTTATAAAAGGTACAACATTTGAAGAATTATATGGTATGTTCTTATTTGATCGCCATTTAAGAAATATATTTTTTAAAAATTTATTAGTTGTAGAAAATAATATAAAATCAATTATTAGTTATGAATTATCTCAAAGTTATGGAGTTAACGATAAAGAATACTTACAAGTTAAAAATTATACCAATGATTCTATGCAAATTAGACAAGTTAGAGACGTATTAAATAAAGTAAGTAGACAAATTAGAATAAATGGCACTAAACATACAGCTACATATCACTATATTACTAATTATGGTTATGTACCAATGTGGATATTAGTCAAAGTTCTTTCTTTTGGATTGGTTTCGGAATATTATGATATTTTAAAATATGAAGATAAAAAGAGAATTGCGGATTTGTATAAATAAGATCCTGAAACTTTATCAGTATATTTACATATTTTAGCTAATTATAGAAATTTATGTGCTCATGAAGATATTTTATATGAACATAAAACCCAAAGACCTATTCCAGATAATAAATATCATAATCTATTAGATATACCTAAAATTGATGATACATATATTTATGGAAAAGATGACCTGTTTGCCGTTATAATTATATTAAAACAAATGTTATCAGCTGATGAATTTAAAGAAATGATGAACGAAATTGGTTATGAATTTGATATATTAGATGGTAAAACTAATATTGTTCCAACTAATCAGTTATTAAATAAAATTGGGTTCCCTGATAATTGGCAAGATTTGTCTGAGCTTTAAAAAATAGTTACATTACTGAATTGTAATTATTTTTTTAGTATAAAAAATCAGTAAAAGTTTATATCTTGACAAGTTAATATGTATTCAATTATACTTAGTGTGGTATAGTTATAATGATAAACAAAAATTTTTATTATTTTTAGGTAATATTATAGTGGAAGGAATAAATTGAAGTATGAAAAATAAAACAGAAAAGAATATTTTATTAGCATTTATCTTAAATCTTTCTTTTAGTATTTTTGAATTTATTGGTGGCTCTTTAACTAACAGTATCGCAATTGCATCAGATGCTATCCATGACATTGGTGATGCTATTAGTATTGGTATATCTTATTTTTTAGAAAAAATTAGTAAAAGAAAAGCAGATAATAAGTATACATATGGTTATATAAGATATTCGGTAATAGGAAGTCTAATTACTACTATAATATTATTTGTAGGCTCTTGTTTTATTATATATAATGCTATATATAGAATAATAACACCTACAGGAATAAATTATAATGGAATGCTTGTTTTAGCAATCGTTGGAGTTATAGTAAACTTTTTTGCTGCCTATTATACTAAAGATGGTGATTCATTAAATCAAAAATCAGTTAATTTACATATGTTAGAGGATGTATTAGGTTGGGTAATAGTATTAATAGGAGCTATTTTGATAAAATTTACTGATATCAAATTAATTGATCCAATTTTATCAATTATAGTATCTTTATTTATTTTAATTCAAGCTTGTTGTAATTTAAAAGCAATTTTAGATTTATTTTTAGAAAAGATTCCAAAAGGAATATCTGTTGATCAAATAAGAAAAAATTTATTAAAAATAAATGGTGTTATAGACATACATCATATTCATATTTGGAGTATAGATGGATATAAAAATTATGCAACTATGCATATAGTAAGTGACTTAAAAACAGATAATCTAAAGAAGTTAATCAAAGATGAATTAAGAAAACAGGGAATCTGTCATGCTACTTTAGAATTAGAAAATGTTGATGAAACATGTAATGATAAATCTTGTCATTTTGATATTAAGCATCTAAATCATCATTAGCTTAATTGTAGAATATGTCACCAAAAGTATAGAAAAACATAATTTATACTAGAGGTGAATGTCATGAATGGAAAAAGAGTTAAAGGAATTGTTATTGACCCAGGGCACCCGAGTTATGTATTCCCCAATGTAATGTAGAGATATAACAAATAAGAATCTATAAATAGTTAAGGTACTTCGTAGGAAAGTATCTTTTATTGTGATATAATAATAATTGAGGTGGTACTATGTTTGATTTTATTGATAACCAAACTATTAGAACAATATTAGAAATTACTATTGCAATTTTTACAGGAATTTTAGGTTTTATAGGTGGAGTACAATATACGAAAAAAACTAATAAAATTAGTAATATAAAAGATAGCACAATTAGAGATATAAATCAGGAGAACAAATAAAATGGTCAGTACAAAAAATAAGATAGGAGATATTGAAAATAGCCAAATAGAAGAAATTCATCAGACCAATATTGAAAAACAAGAAAATAATTTAACCATAAATAATTTTCAAATGAGTTGTGCAAATGATAGGTTTATGCAAATGGCAATGTCCCATAGTCTATTTCCATATTTTACTGTTGATATTGCTAAGATGAATGATGGGAAGTATAGATTAATGAGTAAACCAACTAGAAAAGAATCTATTGTTAAATATCCTCTAAATTTTAAAGGTTCATTTACTATTTTAGATGAAAGATATAAAGATATTAAAGATAAACAAAAAATGATGGATATTATACAATTTTCAGATACTCCAATAGAAGTTAAGTTAAATAAATTTGAACAATATCTAGGTAACGTTTTGGATCCATATCCTAATCCTGAATTATCTCCAATGCAAGAAGGTGTAAAATCTTATATTATGCCTTCGAAAAGAGAAGTGCCTAAAATAAAATGGAATGTAGATATATGTTTTCATGATTCAAAATTTAAACTATCAAGTATTCAATTAAAGTTAGTTAAACAATTATCAAGTAATACTTTTTTATTCAATAATTATCATCAAAGCTTGAAACCAGTCTTTTTGGAATTAAAACTAGAAATAACTGATAAATATGTAAATTGTAATCTTAATTATAAAATAAATGAAACAAAAATTAATGATTGTAAAACAGTGCTAACTTTCAATAAATTTGTTTTAAATTTATTGACTAAATCATATTACATGTATGAAAAAAATGAGAAAAAAACAATAATGTCAGGGGAAAGTAAAAAAAATATTTCACAAGAAGAAATTGATTCTCTTCAACATTATATTAATATAGTTGAAAGAATTTTGGAAATAGAAAAATATTTTAATAAAACATTTAATGTTCCTAATGAAATATCAAAAGATGATGTTATGAATATAAATGAGTTATATAGATTTATAATGGCTTCAAAAAAGAAAGAGAAAGGGGTTAATGTATTCATTACTATATCTAAAAAAGATATGGATTTAGAAAAAGTACAAAGTTTAATTAATATGCCAAAAACATCGTTGATGAGCATTTCCGAAAATGTTATATTTAATATATTAGGAATTGATATAAAAATTAAAAAGATCATTATAAAGTATTATGATGTAAAATGTTCAAATGCTAAAGAAGTCAATAAGTTTATAAAAAATATTGAAACATTTGATGATACAGACACTTTAAAAATAATAATGATTCCTACAAAAGGTAAATATGTGTATAAAATCACTGAAATAATAAAATAATTTGAGTAGATACGTTAAATAGTATCTTTTTTAATATCAAAATATAAGAAAGAGAGGATGATATAATGAATTATGGAATATTTAGAAGTCAACCGATAATGACTATCAATGATT
>CANPWK010000026.1 GCA_947584105.1 uncultured Bacilli bacterium | reverse complement strand
TATAGAAAAACTAAAATCTCCGGTAAAAAGTATAAATGATAGTGAATTTAAAATAGGAGATATAGTAGAGTATAATGATGTAGAGTATTATGTTATAAAGAATAGTACCAAAAATAATAAAACGGTAACTATGGTAAAAAGAATGCCACTAACAAAAATAGAAGTAGCAAAGTATGATACAAAGTATACTAGTTTAGGAACTCAATATGATATACATGATGAAGAAAATGATTCAATAGATACATATAGATATATTCCATATTATTATAGAGAAGATGGCTGCCATGGTAATATTTCATCTGATATTAGTTATGATGATAAAAAATGTAAAAATGATTATGAAAGTTCAGATATCAAAAAAATAGTAAATATGTGGGCCGATGAACATGTTAATACTAGTGATTTAGCAAAAGATGAAACAGGATATGATGTTAGAATAATAAGTGTTAAAGATTTAACAGATAATTTAGGGTATGCTAGCACTATATCAGATTCTACTATATCTGGATTACATCAAGCAGAAGGTTTACCATTTAATTTAATGGATTGCTGGACTATGACACCAGTTGATGGGACAAATAACTATGAATATCATATATATAGTTTTTATGCTGGTAAAAGTGATGTTTATTATTATGGTTCAGTCTGCCCAGTAATTACTGTAAATAAAAAAGTTGCATCGCAAGAAAATAATTCTTCTAATAAAGTAAGTATTCCAGACACTTTACTTAAAAATCCTATATTTATAGTAGTAATTGGAATTATTCTAATTGTTGTAGCTACAGTAACAGTAAGTTTAGTAATAAAAAGAAAAAATAAATATAAAAACTAGAAATATTCATAATTGAATACAATATCTATTGACTTAATAATTATTAAATGTTAAAATTAATTTATAAATCAGTGAAAGAGAATAGTAATAAAAATGATTGATTAAGAGAGCTAGTGGTTGGTGAGAGCTAGTGAGATTGTTTTATGAATCTACTCTGGAGAGAAATGAAAACATTTACGTTAAACGCGTTAAAGTTTAAGAGGTAATCATATTACAAAAAAGGATGGTACCACGATTAATTCGTTCCTTTAGTAATATGATTTTTTGTATATTTATCTTTTTCATTGATTAAAAGGAGGCAAATATGATAGATATAAAATTAATTAGGGAAAATAAAGATTTAGTAAAAGAAAATATAAAAAAGAAGTTTCAAGATAAAAAGTTACCTCTTGTTGATGAAGCATACGAATTAGATTTAAAATTAAGAGAAAATCAGCAATTAGGTGATAATCTTAGAAAAAATAGAAATGATATTAGTAAAGAAATTGGAACTCTTATGGGAAATAAACAAATAGAACAAGCTAATCAGAAAAAAGAAGATGTAAAGAAAATAAATAATCAATTACTTGCATTGGATGATGAAAATGTTAAATTAAGTAATAAGTTGAAAGAAATCATGTTGATTATTCCTAATATTATTGATGAGAGCGTCCCTATTGGAGAAGATGATTCTAAAAATGTAGAAATTGAAAGATTTGGTGAACCCATAGTTCCAAAATTTGAAATACCATATCATGCTGATATTTGTGAAAAATTATCTGGCCTTGATAAAGATAGTGCTGGTAGGGTTAGTGGTAATGGCTTTTATTATTTAACTGGTGATATAGCTAGACTTCATTCAGCTATGTTAAGTTATGCGAGAGATTTTATGATTAATAAAGGTTTTACTTATTGTCTTCCACCATTTATGATTCATAGCGATATTGTAAATGGAGTTATGTCTTTTGAAGAAATGGATGCTATGATGTACAAAATAGAAGGAGAAGATTTATATTTAATCGGAACTAGTGAGCATTCAATGATAGGAAGATTTAAAAATCAAATTATAAAAGAAGAACAATTGCCAATTGCACTTACTTCATATTCTCCTTGCTTTAGAAAAGAAGTTGGAGCTCATGGTATTGAAGAAAGAGGATTATATAGAGTACATCAATTTGAAAAGCAGGAAATGATTGTGATATGTAAATTAGAAGATGCTATGGATTGGTACAATAAAATGTGGAGTTATACCGTAGAGTTCTTTAGAAGCCTTGATGTTCCTGTAAGAACTCTTGAGTGTTGCAGTGGAGATTTAGCAGATTTAAAAGTTAAATCTTGTGATGTTGAAGCTTGGAGCCCAAGACAGCAAAAATATTTTGAGGTGGGATCTTGTTCTACTTTAGGAGATGCTCAAGCTAGACGTTTACAAATACGTGCTAAAGGAGATGATGGAACACATTTGGTAGCCACTTTAAATAATACTGTAGTAGCTTCCCCAAGAGGATTAATAGCACTATTAGAAAATAATTACGAGGAAGATGGTTCAATAAAAATCCCGAAAGTTCTAAGGCCATATATGGGAGGAAAAGAAAAAATCGAAAAGAAGTGAATGATTTAAAAAATGAAAAAGAAATTGTTAAATTTAATATTTATAATCTTATAACTGAAAAAGGAATAACAGTTGATAATGATAGTAATATAAATATTTATTCAAATTATATAGCAATTAAGAAGATAATAAAATAAATTACTATAATACTGAATTGAAATTAATTTATTCAGAAGAAAAATAAATAATTAATTGCAAACTAATTAATAACAAAAAGATAACCAATTTTATAATTTTGGTTATCTTTTATTGATAAATATCTAATTGTTTATTTTTTATATCATCAATTCTTCTAGATGTAATAATCTTTTTTTCATCATATGAAATAAGATCAGCACTGGTAACTTTTATATTTAATAGTTTAGAAATACTCGTTGATATTCGATCTAACATTTCTAAGGATGTATTTCTTTTACCTTTTTCTAGTTGATTTATATATATAAGACTAGTGTCTAAAATCTCGGCGAATTTTTCTTGAGATAATTTTGACAAATATCTATAGTATTTAAGATTGTTTGCTAAAATATCTTTACTTTCTAGATTAATAATAATTCGCCTCCCATCTTTAAATAGATAGAAAATAATTTACAATTTTTATATATTATATGGATTTTTTAAACTTTTTTCTTTATAACTAAGATTATAAAGACTTTTTTAAAAAATTATTTTTATTTTTGCTAAAATTGTCGAATATTGATTGACTAATTCTTATTTCATATGTTATCATTAATGTGAGAATACTTATTAAAATAGGCAATTGGAAGTAAAAAGGAGTGTATTATGACAGAAAAAAGTAATAGTAAAAATATTAAACAAAAGGCTAAAAAACCTAGTAAAGTCAATAAGAAAAAAAGTAATACAAAGATTATAGTTGTTGCTATATTTGTAATTTTGTTGTTATTATTTTTGTTATTATTGAAGAGTTGTTCAATTAAACAATATACTGTTAAATTTGATTCTGATGGTGGAGATGTTGTTGATACTCTTAAAGTAAAAGAAAATAAACAAGTAAAAAGGCCAAAAGATCCAATTAAGGAAGGTTATATTTTTGATGGTTGGTATTATAAAAATAAATTATTTGATTTTAATACTAAGATAACTAAAAATATAACTTTAAAAGCTCATTGGAAAGAAAGCTTAATTGGTTTAAATTTGACAAGTTTAAACATGGTAGTAGGAAAAAATGATAAATTAGAAATTACAAAGTTACCCGATGGATTATCTTTAGATGATTTAGAATGGATAAGTAGTGATGAAAAAATAGTAACAGTAGATGAAAATGGTAATGTAAAAGCATTAAAAAGTGGAGAAGTTACAATAACAGTAAAAACTAAAGATGGAAAATATAGTGCTAGTTGCAAGATAACAGTAACAGAAGAAGAAATAGAAATTGATAGTATGACTATTAATGGTTCACAACAAGTAACTGTTGGTGGGAATATTAAACTTACTGTTTCATTTAAACCAGATAATGCAACTAATCAAGAATTAAAATGGGAAAGTAGTAATTCGAGTATTGCTAGTGTAGATGAAAATGGTATTGTTAGAGGACTTAGAGCTGGAACAGTAACTATAAAAGTTACATCTAAAAATGGTAAGACAGCAACTAAAAAGATTACAGTAAAAACAAGTACTACACAAAATAAAACTACTAATCAAAATTCTAATTCAAATAATAATAAACAAACAACTCAGTCAAAACCAACGGAAATATTACCAAATGCAGTAAGTATTAGTGGTTTGCAAGAGGTTTATGAAGGTAATACAATACAATTAACAGCTAACATTACACCAACAAATGCTACTAATAAAAGTGTTACATGGAGTAGTAATGATTCTGGAATTGCTAAAGTTGATAACAATGGTAAGGTTACAGGAGTTAAAGCTGGTACAACAACTATAACAGTTAGAACATCCAATGGAAAAACTGCAACACATCAAGTAACAGTAAAAGAAAAAGAAGCAAGTTATGTCATAACTTTAACTGCGAAAAGAATGTCAGGAACTAATGCAATTACTCAATATGATTTTAAAGTAACAAAAAATGGAAGTGAATTTACAGGTTATACATCATTTACATATAATAATCATACTATATTTAAAACTGATGGTTCTGTGCAAGTTTTAGCAGTTGATTCAAATGTTACAACGGCATATATAACATTCTCAGATGGCAGTTCAAAAGAAGCACAGGTTATAATAAATTAGAAGGAGTGAAATATGAAAAAGAATTATAAAATAATATTGGCTGCTTTAGTTTCTTTCTTCATTTCTTGTTTCCCAATTTTTGCAAGAGAAGTTACAAAAGATGAATTAGGGCAAGCAGCAATAAATCAATATAAAAATCAAGAAAAATCAATTGGATATATCTATGTTATTGGTGAATATGCTTTTACTTCACAACACCAATTGACAACTCAAGATGTAATGTTAGCTTCAAGAAGTATTAAAGTAACAGATAAAAATAAAGATGGAAAAACTAATTCAGATGAAATTTATAAAGAAATGACTTTACATACTTTAACACCAGATAGAGACCCAGTGACAGGTGAAACAAAAAGTTGGAAAGAAGATAAAATATTTGGTGAAACACAATTAGGGGATAAATTTGAAATTAAGTATATTGATTATGAATTTCTGTATGACATAGTTAATACTGATAAATTATTGGAAAGTGCAGTAAAAAATATTAATCAAGAAACTAAAAATCATGGATATTATTATGATGCAGATTTTAAAGATGGTGTAATAACATTTAATGTGTATGACTTAAATAAGAAAAATAGTGAAATTTCAGGTACAGGACTTATTGCAGATATAGTTAATATTGTAAAAACAGAAAATGTTAAATCAATTTCAATATCTAATGGAAAAGATGATGGAACAGTAGTATTTGATGATGACGATGTTGAAGATGGTTCTGGTCCAACTGGTAAAGCTTGGGAACAATTTGGAGTATTATTGTGTAAATTAACAGGGAAAAATTCACCAGATGGATTTAAAGATATTACATTAGGAGATCTAGTAGCTATAACGGATAAATTAACACTTACAATTACATTAGATGAAGAAAAAGTTCGTTCACAAAATAATAAGGAAAAAGAAGATTATAAAATTGAATTTTCATATAATGCAGATGCAAAATTAAGTACAGATATTCCTGAAAGTGAAGAAAAAAATTTACTTGAAAAATTTGGTTATACTCCAGAAAAATCTTATAATATTGAAAGTAAAAAAGATGGGCTTTATAATGTTACAGGATATGTAACAGAATCTGAAAATATTAAAGGATTTGGAAAAAATACAACAGATAATTTCTATTTTGCATATACAATTACTTTAGATGAAGGTATAGATTTATCTAAAGTAACAGTTAAAATTCCAAAAGGTTCAAATGATAATGATTGTTATAATGTTGCAAAAGAAGATGATTTTGTTGATAAAAAACTTACAGTTTTAATGGAAGTTGAAAAAGATGAAAAAATTAAATATCGTGATATTATAATTGAAGTTGATGGAGTTCCTACTAAAATTAGAATAGACTTCAGTGAATTAAAATATGTTAGAGCATCAGCTTTTACAATTGAGGGAATAAGTAACGAAGAAGTTAATAATATAGATGATTTTAAAAATTGGAATGAAAAAACAGGATATAAAACAGATTTTAGCAAGGTTGATGATAATCCTATACAATGGCAGGTAAAGGGATTGCTACCAATATTCGGTAATGAAGATTGGGAAGAAGATGACCCATTCAATTCTGGATATGGGCCATACTATCTAGGTTTTAAAATTAAATTAGATAGTAAATTATCTAGCGAAAATAGTGATAAAATAACTGTAAAATTTCTTCATGGAGACGAAGAAGAAACTAAAGATAAAGCTATTATTTCAAAAGAAGATTTTGGTGATAGTAATGAAATATATGTTTTAAAATATTTAAAACATAGTAATGAAGATGGTACTCCAATTGCTGATGAACAGAAAAATTTTGATATATCAGTAGATTTGGATGGTGATGGTGAAGATTATGCTTCATATACAATTAGAGTTGATTGGAGTGAATTAATACTTCAAGGAGAATCAACTGGTAGTGATTATGAAACTGTTGATGTTGATGAAATAGATGAAGGAGATAAGACAACTTTAGAAGAAACGTGGGGATTCAAACCAGAATTAGATGAAATAAGTTATACAACGAATAGTCAACCTGATATTGGTAGTTATAACACAGGCCTAACGGGAACAGTAAAACAACAAACTTTAAAAAAGGATGCAGGATTTGCTGATAATGAAGGATATTATGTACCTGTGAAAATTACTATTCCAAAAACAGATCTTCCAGAAAAATATTGGAATACTTGGACTATTAATTTAAAAAATGAGTCTGGAAATAATTATAGAGAGGTAAAACCTTCTGAAACAGACTATAAAAATGGCTATATTGTAGTATTATTTAAAGTTGATAGAGATAAAGCAGATAAGATTACATATCAAATTGACTATGATGGTTCAAAAGGAAATGATTATTTATTACAAGAAGAAACAATAAATACAAGTTTTACATTCTTATCTGAAAATCATATTACTTATGAATATAAAAATGATGAAGGTGAAAATAAAACTGAAGATGTAATAGTTTATGAAAATGAAACAGTTGATTTGAAAGACTTAAAAATGGATACTAAATATCGTGAATTTGATGGATGGTATAAAGGCGAAGAGGAAGAATCAAACATTATTTCTAAAAGAGATGAAGATATAAAATTAACAGCTCATTGGAACTTAAATGTAGATGAATTTATTGAGGATGTAATTGATGATTTAAATAGTGAAACAACTACTAATTCAGATAATTTTAAGAATCAATTTAATTTAATACAAGATGAGAACAATATTAAAATAAATGTTGATAGCCCTAATGTACCTTTAACAAAATTGGCAGATACAAGTATTCCCGGTGCTATAGCATATTTACTTGAAAAAGGTGAAATTAAAGATATAACATTAACTGTTGGAGATCAACCAATAAAATATACATCAGATTACACTGCCAAAAATGAGAAAGAATATACTGACAAATCTAACAGAGAATTATTAGATGAAAAAGGAAAAGCTTTAAAAAAGGAAATAGTTAAAGGAGCAAAAGGTGCATTCGATATTGAGTTGTCTGATAAAGAAGAAGATGCTACTTTAGATGAATTAGAGTTTGCAGGTAAATCATTTACTATAGAAATTGGTAAAACAGATGAAACAGTTAAATTAGTTAATTCTGAAGGAGAAGAATTAACACAGGCTAATGATAAAAAATACACATTTAGTTTCGATTCTGATTTTGCAGTTGTCAATCAGCAATCTAAATCAAATTTAGGTGCAAAAACTATTACTGATGCTGTCAATAAAGAGAATAATTATAGTAAAATATATGTTGATGGTAATTATGAATCTACAAATACAATAAATATAACATCAACTCACGATGTTAGTATCGAACCAATAACTAGTGCTAGTGTAGCAAATTCTATAGCTGAAGAACCAAGTCAAAAAATATCTATAACTGATGGTGATTATGCAATAGATGTACAATCTGGAAAAGGAAAAGTAACAATTTCAAATTTAAAAATTACTGGAGGTAAAAAGGCAGAACTTAAAATTGAAAGTGGAGCAAACGTAATTTTAGATAATGTAGATGTATCTGGAATAACTAAAGCTGAAAAATTAGCAGATGATAGTTTGCCTAATGCTGGTATTATTGTTGAAGGTAATTTATCTGCAGTTGATTTAAAAAATTCCAATGAAAGTTATGCAGTTCCAACAATTGCAGTTTCTAAGGATTCTACTGCAAATGTAAATGCAACTAATATGTCTAAAAATACCACTTATTATGACATAAAAGAAAGAAAAATTTATGATGATTACGTTATACATTATGGCTCTTTCTATTATGTAAATAGTAATAATTCTAAATTCTATGTTATGGGCATTAGAGATAATAATAGAAAAAGTTCAGCAATATATTATAGTATAAAATTTTATTTATATGGTGATAAAATTAATTTTTCCGATTTAAATTATACAGTTGATGAAACTAGAGGTGATGTGGATGGAGCTACTGACCTTGTATTTAAAGGTTTTAAATTAGCTAATGGATTAAAAGTAAATGATAAAGTAGAAGTTCAAAATGTTTTAACTCCTTCTACAACAACAGTATTATATGCAACATATGAAAAGGATAATGGGTAATAAATAAAATAAAGGTGTGACTAACCTCTCACCTTTATCTTAATAAGGAGTAAAATATGAAGAAAGTATTATTTATGTTTTTTCTTCTAATGTTTTTATGTATTCCTATATCAATAAAAGCTATTGCAACAAATTCTTCTTATAGTGTTAAAATTAATGTTTTTTATAAAGATAATTGTAAAGATTGTGATAAACAGAAGAAGTGGTTAGAAGAATATAAGAAAAACAACTTTATTAATGTTGAATATATTGATATAGAAGATAATAAAGAACTATATAATAAAGTTAAAAGTGCTTTAAAAGTAAATAAAAAAGATTTACCACTTGTAGTAGTTGGTTCAAATTATTTTATAGGCTTTAATGATAAAATTAAAAGCAATTTAACGGATGCAATAGATTCTTATTTAAAAAATGAAAACTATTGTGAGTTAGTTACGAAATTAAGAAATAATGATGGTGTTAAAGATTGTTTAAAGAATAATCAAGATATTTATAAACAATCTAATTCATTTCCTATATTTTTAAAAATAGTAATTGTAATAATTGGGATAGTTTTGGTTATAGGAATATTTAAGATAATTAATAAGAAAAGATGATTTAGTAGATTACATTGTTAATCTACTTTTTATATTGAATAATAAATATTAAATTATATAAATAAGTGTGTAAAATTTTACTAATAGAATATTATATATTATTACTTGACATTGTTTTATCTAAGAATTTATGGTATTATATAATAGAGGTGTAGTATATGATATTAGAAGATATATTTATCAATCGTGATGATGAATTTAGTCAAATAAATTATGATTTCTTTAATAATTATTTAAGTAGTGATCTTATAAAATTATTAATTGATATTAAAAATATTTATTTTAAAATTTTAAATTACGATGAGAATAAGAAAAAGTTCTTAAAAGAACTTGAAGAATTAAATTCTAGAAAAAAACAATTAAAAACTAATGTTATGAATTTATTAAAAAGAAAAGCTACACTAATGAAGAATGTTATTGATAATTTTGATATAAATATAGTTCAAGAAGATGATAAAATTAACCATGAATTATTTGTTTTAGATAAAAATATAAAAGAAATAGAAACAAAGATTGAATTATCTACAATAAAAAAAAGTCAAGAAAAAGGAGATATGTTACAACAGTTAAAAAATATTATAGATAATATTGACAATCCTATTATGTTAGTAGATGTATTATATAATAAAAAAGAACAATATTATAAGAATATAAAAAATAATATTGTTTCTAAAAAAGCGATTAACTGTTATATTACATATTTATTTGAAATGATTTCAAATGAATTAGATACATTAAATCAAATTTATGAATCATCAAAAATTTTAATAAATAGTGGAGATATAGATAAATTAGATAGTACAAGTATAGTCTTAGAAAATACTATAAATAATGAATTAAATAAATCTATGAAAGATTATTTGGCACTTATTACTAAGAAAAATTTATCTCTTAAAATGGTTGATGATGTGAGTGATGAATATTTGAAAAATAAAACATTAGTAAATGCGATGATGCATTTAGCTAAAAATTTTAAAAGTTTATCTGATTATCCAGATGTATTAGAAAGTGAATATCAAACTATTAAAGATATGTCACAAGAACTAATTAATGAAAAAGAAGAAATAAAGCATGATTTATACTATTTAACTAATAATAATATAAAATATAAAACATCATCTCTAAATGGTATTATAAATATTTTTAATTTATTTAGTTTGAATATAGATAATGTTGAGACAAATTATTTTTTAAGTAAAAAGGTGGCATTATGATAAAATATGATTTTAAAACTTTTATGGATGTAGATGGAATTAATAACTATGAAGATAAAATTCATACGATAAGAAAAAAGCTTGATTTAAAAAGTGGTAACGATATTTTTTTAGATGTTAATAAATGTGTTACTAAAAAGGAATTGGATAAAATAAAAGTTTTAGGTAAATATATAAAAAGTTCGGCTGATGTTTTTTTAGTAATTGGAGTGGGAGGATCTTATATGGGGAGTAGATCCTTAATAGAATTATTTAAAAATAAATCATCAGTTGAAATTATATATACAGGATATGATTTATCAAGTAACAATTTTAAGGAAATTATTGATTATATTGAAAATAAGGAAATTGTAGTTAATTGTATTAGCAAAAGTGGAAATACATTTGAAGTGAATCTGATTTTTTCTAAAGTTT
>CANPWK010000025.1 GCA_947584105.1 uncultured Bacilli bacterium | reverse complement strand
TAAATTCTAATTTAGGCATATATCTCATATCTATTCGTTCAAATAGTTTATTTCTAATAAAGCCACTAGCTTGGTTTAACGCTTTTAATGTTATGTCTTTTTTATCATCATTTAATACTGTGAAATATACTTTTGCATAACTTAAATCACTTGTAGTCTTAACTCCTGTAATAGTTACAAATTTAATATCCTGATTTTTTACTTCCATTTTAATAATATAACTAATTTCTTCTAATAAACTGTGATTTATATGATTTAATTTTCCATTCATATTTTCCCTTCCTTCCATTAATATTATACCAAAATTTTACATATAAATAAAAAGTTTCAAATTGAAACCTTTTATTTTATTTCTACCATTTCATATGCTTCAATAATATCGCCTTCTTTGATATCATTAAAGTTGTTAATTGTAACACCACATTCAAGACCTTTTTTAACTTCTTTTACGCTATCTTTTTCTCTTTGTAATGATCCTATTTCTCCATCATAAATTACTACACTATCACGAATAACGCGAGCCTTAGAATTTGATTTTATTACTCCATCAGTAACATAAGAACCAGCTATAATACCAACTTTAGAAAATTTAAATAATTTTCTAACCTCAACAGTTCCAATAACTTTTTCCTCAAATTTAGGATCAAGCATACCGCGCATAGCGTTTTCTACATCTTCAACAGCTTTGTATATGATATCATACAATCTAATTTCAACACCTTGATCTTTAGCATAATCTTTTATTTTATTATTTGGTCTAATGTTAAAACCAATTATAAGTGCATCAGAAGCACTAGCTAAAACTATATCACTTTCAGTAATTGCTCCAACGCTACTTCTTATAACTTTAACTTTAACACCTTCAACTTCAATTTTTTCTAATGAATTTTTAACAGCTTCACTAGAACCATTAACATCAGCTTTAATGATAACATTAATTTCTTTAATTCCATCTTGAATTTTCGAAAATATGTCATCCAATGAAACACTAACCTTAGTATTTTTCTTAATGCGAGCTTCTTCTTTTCTAGCCTCTCCTATACTTCTTGCTTGTTTTTCTGATTCAAAGGCCATAAATTTATCACCTGCCGATGGGATATCACCAACTCCCGTTACTTCTACAGGTTGGCTAGGTAAAGCTTCGGTAATCTCTTCGCCTAAATCATTAGTTAAAGTACGAATCTTTCCATATGAATTTCCGATAACAACAGGATCTCCTAATCTAAGAGTACCATTTTGGACAAGTAAAGTCACCTTAGCACCTACATGTTTATCTAATGTAGCCTCTACAACTGTACCAATTGCGTATCTTTTTGGGTTAGCCTTATAATCTTCAATTTCTGCAACTAACAAAATATTTTCAAGTAGTTTATCAACACCTTCACCTGTTTTAGCACTAATAGGAACACATATCGTATCCCCTCCCCAATTTTCTGGAGTCAAACCATATTCGGCAAGTTCTGTCATAACTTTTTCTAAATTAGCATCAGGTTTATCTATTTTATTTATAGCAACAATAATTGGAACTTTAGCAGCTTTAGCATGATCAATTGCTTCTTTTGTTTGTGGCATAACACCATCATCTGCAGCTACTATAATGATTACTATATCTGTAATACTAGCACCTCGAGCACGCATTTCAGTAAAAGCTGCATGTCCTGGTGTATCAATAAATGTTATTAATTCACCATTACACTTTACTTGATAAGCACTAATTGCTTGAGTAATTCCTCCTGCTTCTTGTAATGCAACGCTTGTTTTTCTAATAGTATCAAGTAGTGTTGTCTTACCGTGATCAACATGTCCCATAATTGTTACAACAGCAGGTCTTTTAACTAAATCTTTTTCGTTATCATTTATTTCAAAATTTTCAAATTTATTTTCATTAATATCTAATTGTCTTACTAACTTTTTGTCATAATCACTTACTACTAATTCAGCAGTATCAAAATCTATAACATTATTAATAGTAGCTAATACTCCAAGTGTAAATAATTTTTTGATTAATATTGCAGGTTTTACATTTAATTCATGAGCTAATGATGATATAGTCATACCATCTTTATATACTATACTATCACTTTGATTTGGAGCATTACTAATTAATTTTTCTTTGTTTTTATACATTTCTTTTTTCTTTTTAGCTAAATCTTTTTTAGAGTTCTTTATTACTTTATTATTTTTTTTGGGTCTATTATTAACAATCTCTTCTATTTTGTTTTTTTCTTTCTCAATAAGTTCATCTTCATAATAATCATTATCTTCATTTTGAATATCATTATCTAATATAGTGATACTTTCCTCATCTAACATATCATCTTTATTACTAACATTAATATGTAAATCATTACATCTTTTTAATATTTCATCTATACTTTTATTGACATCTAGAGCATATTCTTCTACACTCATCATAATAGCACCTTCTTTCTTATTATCTAAATAAAACACCATCTTTCTTATTTAATCATTTACTATATTTTTTAATTCATCAAAAACACTATCAGGAATTTCTAAATCTAAGGCTCTATTAAGAATTTTACTTTTTTGAGCTTTCTCAATAACCTTAATATCTTTTTTTAAATATGCACCTTTACCATTTAATTTACCAGTAACATCTACTTTTACTTCTAAATCAGGTGTCCTAACAATACGTATTAAATCAAATTTAGGCAATTTTTCCTTAGTTACAATACAATTTCTCATAGGTATTTTCTTTGTTTTCATATTAACCTCTATTCTAGAATATTAATTCCAGCTTCACGAACTTGTTCATAAGTTTTAATTTCTAAATTATAATGAGTAAGACGGCTAGCAAGTTTAACGTTAATTCCTTTCTTACCAATAGCCAAACTCAAATTATCCTTATCAACAACTACCATTGTTTCTTTAGATTTTTCATCTAATACAAACACTTTTAAATTTTTAGCTGGAGCTAAAGCGTTAGATATAAAAGTTGCAGGATCTTTACTATATTCTACAATATCTATTTTTTCACCATTTAATTCTTTTAAAATATTATTAATACGAAGGCCTTTTTCTCCTACGCATGCTCCAACAGGATCAATGTTACTATTTTCTGAATACACAGCAATTTTAGTTCTATTACCTGCCTCACGGGCAACACTATATACTAATACCTCACCATCACTAATCTCAGGAATTTCTAATTCGAATAAACGTGTTACGAAACCATAATATTTTCTCGTTAACAAAATTAAAGCTCCTTTAGAATTTATATCAACTTTACTAATATAAGCTTTAATATTAGAGCCCATCTTAATTTCTTCACCTGGAATAATTTCTGTTTTAGGAAGTAATCCTTGAGTTTTACCAAAATCAATAAAATAATTTTTCTCATCTTCCATCTCAACAGTACCAGAAATTAATTCTCCTTCTTTATCTTCAAACATAGCCGCAATATTATTTCTCTCTGCTTCTCTTATTTTTTGAACTAAAACTTGTTTAGCAGTAGAGGCAGCCACACGTCCAAAATCTTTAGGATTAACTTCTTCTTCAATTATATCTCCTACTTTAATATCTGGATCAATTTTTTTAGCATCTTCTAATGTAATATGTAATTTATCATTAAATACAAACGGATGATATCTTTGATCTTCTGGTAAATCCTCTAATTGTTCATCATTTAATTCATCTTCAGTTAATTCAATTTCATCTTTAAAAACTTCATCTAAAGATTCTTTATGATCTTTGTCTAAAACTACTGTTTTATATGAATAAATTTTAATTTGACAAGTATCCTTATCCATTTTTACCTTAGAATTTTGCAAACGAAATTGTCTTTTATATGCACTATTTAAAGCTTGTTCTACAGAATTAAATAAATAATCAATATCTATATCTTCTTGCTTTGCTACACTATATAATGTTTTTTTAAATTCATCATTATTCATTTTATTCACATCCCTTCTCTTTAGAACAAACATCAAGTATATAATTATCACTGATAGGATCATTCTCATCTAATATAGGATTAATTAATTTACTTACTTTAACACAATCATCTATATCAATAATTCCATTCTTATCAATAACTACTCTTAAAAAATAATTACCATCTTCTTTTAAATATGTTACTGAATCTAAAATATAATTATTTTCTATGATTATATCTTGAATTAAGTTTGTTATCTTTTTTTCTATATCCATAATACCTCCAAATTACTTTAAAGAGTGGGTTTGACCCACTCTTTCGTTCGCAACAACTAAATTATAGCACAAAATTTCGTAAATGTATACTTATTTTTATAAATTTGTTATAATATTTTAGGTGGTTTGATGAAAAAAAATAAAGACGTTTTAATTGCTATTATAGTACTTATCTTCTATTTACTATTATCGCAATTTTCTAGTTATATTTTTATATTATTAGGATTTAATAAATATCCTCTATTCTTAAAAATTATTATTTTAATAATATATGAATTGTTAATATTATTTGGTGTAATATGCATATATTTAAAGACACTTCAAAATAATTTTAAGGATTTTAAAAATAATTTTAAATATTATGTTAATAATTATCTGAAGTATTGGTTTTTAAATTTTGGACTAATGGTAATTTCAAGCATATTAATATCCATTTTTACCAATTTAAATAATTCTACCAATCAAGAATATATTATTAAATCATTAAACAAATTTCCTATATATACTATGATTTCTACAATAATAATAGCACCTTTAACCGAAGAGTTAATCTTTAGATTAAACTTACATAAAATTTTTAAAAATAATATATTATTCATATTAATTTCAGGGTTATTATTTGGATCACTTCATCTATTAAGTGCTCAAAGTATCCAAGAATTTGTCTATATTATACCATATGGTATTTCTGGCATTATTTTTGCATATACCCTACAAAAATCAAATAATATTTTTGTACCAATTTCACTACATTTCTTACACAATAGCATAATGATGTTAATGCAATTATTAACTTTATTTTAGTTTTTTGTCTTATTAATTATTAAAACATACTACTAATATAACAAAATATTTGGTATAATATCATAAGGAAGTGATTATTTTGAATAAACAGAAAAATAATTTAACTCGAACTAGTACATATAGTAAATTATATCCTAAAAAGAAAAAAAAGAGAAAATTAAAATGGAAAAATATTATTTTATTTATCTTTTTATTAATTTTCTTTACAATATTAATTATCTCATTAGTTAATATTGTAAAATGGAAACTAGATTCTAATAAAACGGGAAAACAAATAAAAGATGTTCAAGATAATATAAAAATAAATGAAAAAAAAGATTCAGAAGATACAGAAATAATCAAAAATGATGTTCCAAAATCTGATCCATATTGGGATTTTATAAAAATGAATTTAATAGATGTAGATTTCAGTCAATTAAAGAAAACTAATGATTCAACAGTTGGATGGATTCAAGTTGGAGGAACTAATATTAATTATCCATTTGTTCAATATTCTAATAATAGTTTTTATTTAACTCATACATTTGACAAAAGTTATAACAAAGCTGGATGGGTATTTATGGACTATAGAAATAATGTAGCAGATTTCAATAAAAATACAATTATCTATGCTCATGGTAGAGTTGATAATACTATGTTTGGATCACTTAGAAAAATATTAACTAGTGGATGGTTAAATAATAAAAACAATTATATTGTTAAATTATCTACTGAAGCAGAAAACACTTTATGGCAAGTATTTAGTGTTTATAGAATACCAACTACTAATGATTATTTGAAAATAAGTTTTAATAACAATCAAGAATTCTTAGAATTTGCTAATATGTTATTAAAAAGAAGTGCCCATAATTTCTCAACTAGTGTAAATGATAATGATAAAATTCTTACCTTATCTACTTGCTATAATGATAATGATAAAGTTGTATTACATGCTAAATTAATCAAAAGAGAAAAAAGATAACTATTAATTTTTTAATAATAGTTTTTTTTATTATTTTTTAAAGGTTTTTTTTATTATTTTTTAAAGGTTTTTTTTATTATTTTTTAAATAAATATTTGATTTTTATAAAAAATGTGATATACTTAATTAGTAGTCGATGTCTCCTTAGCTCAGTTGGTAGAGCAACTGACTCTTAATCAGTGGGTCTAGGGTTCGAATCCCTAAGGGGACACCAATAAAAAAATAATTCGAGATACTCGAATTTACTATAAGACTTTTAAAGTCTTTTTTGTTATAAATAAATATTATCTTTATGATGAAGTTTCATCACTTTTTCTAATCTTTTTCTTTCTTTATATATCTCAACATCAGATGTATTGGATATGTATTTATTAATAATATTATTAAAATCATCATCTAATAGATATTGTTCCTTATAATAATATACTATATCTAACCTAAATTTAGCATCTAAATTATTAAAATCTTGATTACTTATAATAACATTAAAATCTTTTAAAACTCCATTTTCATTAAAAAATATTTTTAAAAATGAATCTTTAGCCATTACAGGATATTTTTGAACTAATTTAACTAAGCGATTAAAAATAACACTAAAATTATAAAGTCCCAATCTTTCTTTATAATTTTTTATTTTTGATTTAATATGATCTAATTCCTTTTTTGACACATTATCATCATGCATTAACATAAGTAAAACATTATAATATGCATATCCATCCGCATCTATTTCAAATAAGAAAATATTTTTATTTTCAATGTAGTATTTAAAATCAAAATAATAAACTAAATTTTCTATTTTAAATATATTATCTAAATAATTGGTGCAGTTAATATTTAAATCTTGTAACAAATGTCTTATTTCATGATGTAAAGTAATCATAAAATATTCTTTGCTATTTTTATAAGAAATTGGTATATATTTAAGATAATTATCAATTCCAATAAAAATAGATCCGTCTGATTTATAATTAGAATATATAGATCTAAGACTAAAATAATTTTTAGAGTTGATAAAATTAAAAGGAAAATTTTTTTGACGATCTATAACTTCTAACTTTTTTTCTTGTAGTTCTTTTTTGGAAAGAGCATACATATCAATATCTATATTATATTTATCTTCCTCTTTTTTTACTATAAAATTTATAATTTCTTTTAATTTTTTTCTTGTTAAAATTCGCATTGTCATCACCAGGTCCAATTATTATACAAAAAAAAAGCTAAAAAAGCAAGTATATAATATATTAAATACTATCTAAAGCTAGTAAGGTCATTCTATCAAGAGAATTTTGTCTCTCTTCAGCACTTAATTCTTGTTTTTTATAGTGTGAATCAACTACAGTCAATAAACAGGCTGCTTTGCGGTTAAACATTTTTGCTAAATAAAATAAAGCAAATGATTCCATTTCTGCAGCAACAATATTCAATTGTTTTGGTAATCTATTTAAAACAACTTGAAGATCTGTTATATACCAATCAAAACAATCAGAAGAAAGCACATTACATTTAGTTACATTAATATTTTGTTCTTTAGCTATTTTCATAATATCACTATTTAAATCAGATGAAGCATTTACTATATTCAATAAATCATTATTTAATGTATAAGCAAAATTACTCTCTGTATAACTATTTTCAACTAAAATAATATCCAATAGATTTAAATTTTCAATATATGCACCACAAGATCCTAATCTAATAATCTTTTCTACATTATAAAATTTAAATAACTCATAAGCATATATTCCCATACTAGGCAACCCCATTCCATGAGCCATCACTGTTACTCTCTTCCCCTTATAAGTACCTGTATAAGCATAAATATTTCTGATTTTATTAACTAATTTAGCATCTTTTAAATATTTTTCTTTAATTTGTTTTATTCTTAAAGGATCCCCTGACATTATTACGATACTAGCTATATCACCAGGATTTGCTTCATTATGTGCTGTCATATTCACCTCATCATTTATCTATCATATTCAATAAATTTATTTTAAACATATCTTTATCAGCATGCTGCTTTGAAACCATAACTCCTTTATATGTTACTAACTCTGAAGCATGACCTTCACTTAAAATTTCAATTGGCTCAAATTTATCAAGCATAACTATTTTTTCTTTTTCATAAACTATATAATACAACCTAATAGTTCCATGAACCTTAGCAAACATAGTATCGGTAGCTAATTTTAATTCGTAGGTAGTTGTATTATTAGATGAATTTTTATCAATGATTTTACCTAAAAATTTACCCGATTTTAATGATGGATAATACTTAAAATATAATTGTTTATATGCTAACATATTATATTTTTTTATTGATCTTTCAAGTTTTTTAAACTCATTCTCATTAACATAATCAAATAAATAGGTATCTTTCATAATTCACCTCCGACACTACTCTATCATATTTATGATATCATAATATTATATTAAAGTCAAACAAAATTATGCTAAAAAAAATCTAAATAATCGTTGTTTACAACTACTGGACAATAAATTTTTATAGTGAATTAATTATTAATTACAAAATAAAAAGATATTTATTAATTAACAAATATCCTATATAAAAAAGAAAATTATACTAATTAATTAAATTAATTTTTATATTATATTTCCTTTGTATTACCAGTTTTTATATAACCCCTATTTAATAAATCACTATCATTAATATTAGTACTATAAACTATATAGTTTAAACCCTTATTGTATTCAAAAACTCTATATCGGTAATAATCTACTTTTTCCTTACAATTATTAACTGTTACTTTTCTTGTTGCATATATAGGAGTTTTCTTTGTCGCATAAACAGGAACTTCTTGATATGCATATATAGGGTCCTCCCTATATATTTTTTCTACTACCACTTTTCCATTAACCACTCTCTGGCGGGTACCAGTTTGAACTTTTTTTGTATCTATTTTAACTTTTTTGGTAGTATAACCTGTAATATATTCTTCTGTCTTATATCCAGAAATATATGTCTCTTCTTTAGTTTCAGTACAATTTTCAGTTTTTGTCTCATCTTCTGTTTTTTTCTCTACTTCCATCATAACTGTAGCTTCAATTTTATTTTTATCCCAATTAGACCATTCAGAATAAACACCAATATTATCATTTGGTTTTAAGGTATATTCATAATATAAATATTTACTATTAACTGAATCTTTTTTATTATCATTTTCAGTAACCGTATTTTCATTTTCTACTTTTTCATTGTCTATTTTTTCATTTTCAGTTTTATCATCTTTATTATTATTTTTATCATCTTTTTGAGTCTCTGATTTCTTTGTTGTCTTTTCTACTTTCTTTTCACATAAAGCATTATCTTTACAATAATCATATTTTCCTAAATATGTTACTAAAGAAACTTTTTCACTACAAATTAAACTAAATGATAATTTATACTCACTACCAACTTTTGTAATAATTACATTACTGTTACTATCACAAGCAATAGCATCTACACTAAGTACTTCACTAAAATGTTTATCATATAATTCTTGTAAAGTTAAATTCATATTAACTTTTTCTTTACCTAATTTATCTTTATAGTAATCAATAACATTATATTTAAAATTTGCCATGTTTGATGCAAATTCTTGATTATAATTTGTTTCAATATCTTCCAACTGTTTCTCACTATATAATATCATCTCTACTTTTTTTTCTACTTTTTTATTAGAGGATTTTAACATTATAACAATAATAATAGTAATTATTAACACTACTATTAAACCATATACTAAATAATTGAGTATGCCTAATGTTTCCTTTCTTTCTTTATACATTACATTCACCCTCTTTTAATACGAAATATATTATCATATAAATTATTTAATGTCAAACATTAATTTTAACTATAGTAATTCCAACATTTTTATAAAAAAGCTTAAAATCTAAGACATTTTTATTATTTGCTAGAAACTTATGAGTTTCCTTTTTTAAAATACCATTACCAATCCCATGAATAATTACTAAAATACTATTTTTCATTTTCAAATTATCCATAATAAATTCATTAATTTTAATTTTAGCATAATCACGATCAAAACCATGTAAATCAATTGTAGGTAAATTATCAATAAAAATTACGTCTTCTAAGTTCATCATACACACTTTCTACTATAGTAAGTGGAAATATTGATTTTCTACCAGTCATTTTTGTAACTGACAAACCAGAAGTTGTATTTGCAAATGATAATATCTTATACATATCCCAATTACAAGCAATACCATAAGTAAATGCCCCATGAAATATATCTCCGGCAGCAGTTGTATCTATAGGCTGCAATTTAAGTGCTTTTATAACTTTAACTCCATCATCATAGTAAGCACATCCATCTTGTTCCAAAGTAATAATAATTTCCCCTTTAAAATCATTTCTTAAAATCTCAAACATTTCATTTAAATTTTCCGATTTAGTATATTCGCAAGCAAAGTTTTTAGAGCATACTATATAATCACAAAATTTACATAGGTTTACTACATTTTCGGTACATCTACCTGCATCAATAATTACCTTACAATCTTTATTTTGTTTAATTACGTTAAGAGACAACTCATACTCTTGACCATCAATTAAAATAATATCTGGTTTAATACTAATATCCAAATTATCTAAATATTTAGGACTATCTTGACAAGCCAAAGAAGTTCTAGATGCATTTTCTTTATTCACAATTACATAAGATTTCGTTGTTTTATAGTTTTTTGACTTTTTTAAATAATCAGTATGAATATTAACATGCTCAAATTCTTTTTCTATAACCATTCCTGGATAATCATCACCAATTAAACCGGCAAAATAAGTATCAATTCCCCATTTGCCCAATAAATATGCAGCATTACTAGCAGGTCCACCACCACAATAATAAATTTCATTAATTCTATTTTTAGTATTTTCTTTAGGATAACCGCTAACTGGAATAACTATATCATATGTCGCATGACCAATACACAATACTTTCATAATTATCATCTTCCTATTATTATTAATTATAGCAAATTATAGCTTTTTATACAATGTCTAATTTTTATTTTCTATTAATTATTTTAATTAATAACTGATATAAATATGTATAAATTATATATTTAATAAAAAAAACTAAGATTTG
>CANPWK010000024.1 GCA_947584105.1 uncultured Bacilli bacterium | reverse complement strand
ATAAACAAAGGGCTTGGGAGATTTTTCGCTTTTAAAACTGATAAATTCAGGAATTATAATCATTTGTCTTAATTTATGTAATTTTTATTAGAATGATTGTAAATTCTTGTAAATATAGAAAAAAGAGCTTACGCCCCTATGTCATTAATTGATTTTCCATAATAATCTTCTGGATTTACAGTTTGATTTTTTATGGATAATTCAAAATATAAATGATTTTTTAAATCTGCCGAAATGTTAGATGTAGAGCTAGTAGCAATTACATCACCTTGTTTTACTTCGCTACCCTCTTTAACTTTGATATCTGTAATACTTTGATAAACACTTATAATGCCATTTTCATGTTCGATAGTAATTATATTACCAACCGTATTATCTTCTTTCACAGAAGTTACCTTACCATCTAAAATTGCTACTACTGAAAATGCTTCATCTTTTCCATATGAAACCCCATTTGATGGCATATATGTATTTTCATAATATATAATAGATTTTTTTTGTTCATCCTCATTAGCTTTATAATCATAATAATTCTGAACTACCTCTATATTTTCATCAGTATAAGGTTTTATAATTGTTGTATCAGTATTTACAACAGGAATATTATCATCATTTATACCTGTCTTAGATACATATTCATAGTCCTTTTTATCTGAGTTCAATTTATTATTATTTAACTCAAGCATAAATAGTCCACCCAATAACATACAAAAGGATAATCCATACAAACTATAAATAACAGGTTTTTTTAACCTTCTTGCCATTTTATCACCTCATTTACAGTTTGAACATTTATCTAATATTTATACTATTTTTTAAAATTTTTCAATTTTAACACCAGTATAATAATATTTTAATATTTCATCATATTTAAATCCAGCTATTGCCATTCCATTAGCTCCATACTGACTCATACCAACACCATGACCATAACCTTTAGTATTAATTATAACTTTATCTCCTTCTTGTACTATATCGAAAAACGTTGAACGAAGATGTAATTTTGAGCAAACATCACTTCCAGCTAAAACAACATTATTAATTTTAATTTTTTTTACTCTTCCAGTTGATGTTCTTTCTAAAACTTCGATTTTTATATTATCACTATAATTAATAGCAAGTGTTGAAAAAAAAGTTTTCAAATCAATAGTCTTAGTATCGACAAAAGCAGGAGAATCCTCATCCCATTTACTTTCTACACTTTTTAAATATGGCAATTGTTCACTAAAAACTTCTCCACTATTTTCTGTATAACCTACACTAGTAGAAAAAAAGAATGCCTCAATAACTTTTCCATCATAGGTTAAATATTGACTTGAAGTATCTAAGATAACTTTTCTTATTTTATTAATATTTTCTACATATTTATCTTGCCACTTTTCCTTTAATTCTTCATCTGACAGATAAACTTGACTATTTACACTATCATAAACATCATAACTTTTATTTTTATTATGTTCAATCTGATACATAACATACGTTCTTGAAGCAACTGCTTGTGCTTTTAAAGCTTCAATTTCAAAACTAATTGGCATCTCTCCTGATACAACACCAATAATATATTTCTCAATGGGTACATTTTCAACTTTTTGTGTTTTTTCTCGATATACTCTAACTATAGTATTAGAATTATAATTAAAAGTAATTTCTTCCGTTCTTATAAATACTGAAACAATTATAAATGGAATAACTATAATTAAACATGAAAAAAATAGTAATTTTTTTATACTCATGATATATCGTACCTTTCATATAAAACTTACTACTTTATAATTTGACAATTTAAAAAGAAATCATACAAAAAATTTGTAAATAAATAAGATAAACTAAAACTTATTAATAAATACAATATTCTCGATTGATAAATATAATTTTTTTTAAATAAACCATTGATATTTATACTATCTAATGCCCATATAGATAATGGAACTGTAATAATGTAAAGAATTAATTTAACGCTCATAATTACTAATCTTTTCCAATCTTCTATTGTATCTATCTATATTTAAATATTTAGTCTCAAAAAATACATCTAATATTCTTTTTATCTTCTCTATATTCATTCTACTTGATAATGAAATTAAATTAGCATTATTATCTCTTTTTGTCATTTTTGCATCATACTGACTTGTTACTCTAGCACATCTTACACCTTTTACTTTATTTGCAGCTATACTCATACCAATACCTGTATTACAAATTAAAATTCCACAATCAATTTTATTATCACGAATACTTTCACCTACTTTAAATGCATAGTCTGGATAATCTATATTGTTTGTACTATTAGTTCCATAATCAGTAACATTATATCCCTTATCAATCAAATATTTTGTCAAAATTTGCTTTACCGCTACACCATGATGATCACTAGCTATTCCTACTTTCATTTTTTCTTCCTTTCTTTTTAAATATAAAATCTCCCAAAATATCTCTAAAAGAACCAGCTTTAAATGTTATAAAGAAATAAACAAATCCACCAAGTAAAGTATAAATTAAAACAGTAATTATCGATTTTAATCTACCAATTGATTCAAATGAATAAAAATCTTTTAGTATACCCATAACTAAAACCATTGCTAAAGATGCTGCTAAAGTTATTATAAATTGTTTGATAGTTGGAAAATAATTCACTTTAAAAGTCTTTTTTAAATCTATCAATGATATTATTATTAAAATTAAATAGCCTAGCATTGTAGCAATTAAATTTCCATAATACATTGGTAAATGCAATTTATCAAATATTAACATACCAGGTATATTCATAAATACATTAAAAGCAAAACCAACAATTAAACTAATATATAAGTATTTATATCTATTTAAAGATTGCATTATTACCATAATATTAGTTGCAATGGCACTAAAAACAGCCATAAATATACTAACGCAAAACACCTTAGGTCCATATATACTATCTCCATAAAATATATTCCAAACTGGTTTAGCTAAAAAACTTAAACCTGTTGCCATAGGAATAGTAATATAAATTATAATTTGTAATGCTTTATTAATTTTATTTCTAATTTCAGTATAATCTTTTTTAACAAAATCACTAGTTAAATTTGGTAACAAGCTTACTACAATTCCAGATGCAATTGATGTAATAATAACATTAAGTTTTGATCCTAAAGTAGTAATTATATTCATTATAATAGCCGCATCATTGGTTGAGAAACCATGTTTAGTTAAAGTTCTCACTACTGTAAACATATCAACAAGTTCAAATGAAGAACCAATACAACCCATTATTACAAAAGGAATAGTATATGTTATTATTTTCTTTAATATACTTTTATTTGTTACTTTAATTTCAATTTCTTTTATTTGATATTTTTTATTTTCTACAATCTTTCTTTTTTTATGTATAAGATACATCAAAGATACAATTGCACCTAATGTAGCACCAAAAACTGCTATACTCACAGCAATATTTATTTCATCACCAATAAATTTTAAATAAATATAACTACCAAGGACAATGACTACAACTCTAACTAATTGTTCAATAACTTGGCTAAATGAAGATGGCCTAATATATTTCATTCCTTGTAAATAACCACGTATCATACTAATTAATGTGACAAAAATTAAGGCTGTTGAAGATACTCTTATAACTAAAGCAATATCACTAACTGTATTCCCATAACTTTTATCAGGTATAATTAATTCAGCAATCTGTGGAGCAAAGACAAATAAAGCAATTGAAGATACTACAGCAGTAACAATCATTATAGCGCCAGCTATTTTATAAGTTCTTTTTTTCAAATTTTGATAATCTAAGGTATTATATTCACTTATTAATTTACTAATTGCTAAAGGTAATCCTACCGTAGACAAATTTATAAAAATAACGTATATATTATAAGCACAACCATAAAGGATACTACCTTTAGAACCTATTATCGAATAAAAAGGAATAACATATAATATACCTAAAATTTTAGTAAATATTAAACAAGCAGTTGCAATAAAAGCACCCTTTAAAAAGTTATCTTTTTTCAATTTATCACCTATTTTATATTATACTATCAATTTAATTAATTAACAAGTTTTATTGTAAATAAATAGATTTTAGGTTATAATAAGAATAGAAAGGAATATAAAATATGTATAAATTTAAAACTAATATAAATAAAGATGAATATAATAAATTTGTTTGGCAAAATAATTCTAACTTCATGCAAGAGGCTAATTGGGCAAAAGTAAAAAATAATTGGCAAAATATAATTTGTGGTGTATATAATAATAATAAATTAATTGCTGCATGTTCTATTTTAGTAAAAACTTTATTTAAAAATTTAAAAATGTTTTATATTCCAAGAGGATATGTAATTGATTATAAAAATGAAGACATTTTAAAATTTATGACTGAAAACATTAAAATTCTAGCCAAAAAAAATCATGCTTTTGTCGTAAAGATAGATCCATATTTTTGTGTAAGTGAGAAATTATTTAAAAATCAAAATGAAAGTTTTAATTATTTATCTGAAAATTACTCTATAAAAAATCAAAATTTACTAAATCTAGGTTATAAACATACAGGTTTTTACACAGATATGCATAAAACCATTCAACCAAGATTTCAAATGGCTGTTCCTTTAATAGATAAAAATAATAATAAATTAAGTTTTGATGAATTATTAAAAACCTTTAAAAGTAAATGTAGATATTATCTAGGAGATTATCATACTAAAAGAGGTGTCTTTTTCACACATAGTTATGACAAAAAAGATATTAAAGAATTTGTAAAAATATTAAAATTTACAGAAAACAATAAAAATATTAATTTAAGAAACGAACATTATTTTAATTTAATTATGGATAATTTTAAAAATCGCGCTTGTCTTATCTTCGGTAAAGTAAATTTAAAAACATATTTACAATTTTTAAAAAATAATAATGGAAGTGAGCAAGAAATAACTGAAACAAAGCAGCTTATTAAAGAAAATGGAGAAATAATGACTCTATCAAGTGCATTATTATTACTACCTAATACTAAAGATTTTAGATGTAGTGAATATCTTTATGCAGGAAATGATTTGAGATTAAATAAGTTACGTATTTCTAATGGGGTAGCTTTAGAAGCTTGCAAAATATCAATTGAAAATAATTGTGATTATTGTAATCTAGGTGGAGTAGATGGCAATTTAAAAGATTCTTTATCTATTTTTAAAGCAAAATATAACGCAATAATATTAGAATTTGCTGGAGAATATGATTTAGTCATAAATAAAGTCATATATAGTCTTTATAAAAATTTTAATCCACTATTAAAAAATATATACAAAAAAAAGAAAAAATAAGAATTTATAAATCAAGAAAATTCTTATTTTTTTAATATAAAATACTATCCTATATTATTTAAATTGACAACAGGTAATATACTATCAAAATTAATTCTACCAGTTTTAGTATATATAGCCTTTATATTAATATCATCACCATTCAAATTTTTAAAATCTAATTTATATTTTTTATCTATTAAATCTGGTAAAGGAAGATTTAATATTTCTAATTTATCTAGATTAGCAAACATTAAGTAATTATCTGGCAATTGACAAATATAACCACTCTCCGAATAATCAGAAATATTCTTATTATTTAAAACAAATAATGAATCATCTTCTAAATTTAAATCACATACCAAATAGCAAAATTCATTTTTATCAAAAGACAATGAAGACAAACTATCCTTCCAAATTTTATTCATAATAATTCTATAAGTCGGAAGAAATTTATTCATAAAATCATATTCATAAGATAATATTTTTTTTATAGCTTCTTTTACATAATTAAATTCTACATCAGAAAGCAAATATAAATAATTTCCGATGATATAATATAAATTATTAATTAAATTAACTGTATTATTTTTATTATAAAAAGAATGACTATTATAATTCTTTATTAATTTATCTAATTCTTTTATATAAACTAGTCTTTTTGTTTGATTTTTCATTTCAAAATTAATGTTATCAAAGTCCAGGGTAGAATCAAATAATTTTAAAGATTGATACTTATTATTTATTAATATTCCTAAAGAATCTTCTTTATCTACTTGACTTATATCAATCTTATCTTCTAATTTATCAATATAATCATTCAAAATTTTCAAATCATCACTTACATGTTTTTTTAATAAATTAATTTCATTTGCAATTTTTGTAATTTTCTTTTTATTAATAATTGAATTTTCTAGATTATCACTTAGCAATTTTGAAGAATCAAGCATTTTATACTCATCTATAATTTTTGCTGCTTCAATTTTATATCGCTTATCGACATTTTCAAGAAAATTAATATCTAATTTATAAAATTTTTGATGGTTCAAATTTCTAATTTCTTCTAACTTTTTATTAACATTTTTATCCATTATTAACCTCTATTATTCTATAATCTGATTATAATATTTTTTTTAGTAAAAATCAATAAAAAAAGTAGATAATTCTACTTTTAATTATTCCAAGTTATTCTGATTGCTTTTCTTCAGGCTTTTTATCTTCATCTGGCATATGACCATTTTCTACTAAATATTCAATTTGTTCTTTAGTAATAGTTTCATATTCCAATAATGTATTAGCTATTAAATCAAGCAAATCTTTGTTCTCACTTATAATTTTCTTAGTTACATCGTAGCATTCATTAATAATCTTTCTTTGCTCTTGATCTATTTCAAAAGCTACTTGGCTTGAAAAATTTCTAGTTTTATTATAATCTCTTCCTAAGAAAACACTAGACTCTTGATGCTCAAATTGAACTGGTCCTAACTCACTCATACCATATTCAGTAACCATAGCACGAGCTATTTTAGTAGCTTTTTCAAAGTCATTATGTGCACCAGTTGTAACTTCATTAAATATAACTTCCTCAGCAACACGACCACCTAATAATCCACTAATAGTTTCTAATAATTCCTTTTTAGTAGATAAAAACGTTTCTTCTTTTGGCAACATTAAATTATAACCACCAGCTGCTCCACGTGGAATAATTGTAATTTTTTGAACTTCATTAGCTCCCTCTAATTTAATTCCAACTACTGCATGTCCAGCTTCATGATAAGCGACAACTTTCTTTTCGTGATCTGTATACTTCTTACTCTTTTTAGCAGGTCCCATGATAACTCTATCATGACCTTCATCTATTTCTGCCATAGTTATTTTATCCTTGCCTCTTCTAACTGCAAGCAAAGCTGCCTCATTTAGTAAATTCTCTAAATCTGCTCCACTAAAACCTACTGTTCTTTTAGCAATGTTAGCTAAATTTACTGATTTAGCAAATTTTTTACCTCTAGCATGAACCTCTAAAATTTCTTCACGACCTTTAACATCAGGTAAATTTACTGTAATTTGTCGATCAAATCTACCAGGTCTTAATAATGCAGGATCCAAAACGTCAGGTCTATTAGTTGCCGCTATAATAATAATACCTTCATTAGCCCCAAAACCATCCATTTCAGTTAATAATTGATTTAAAGTTTGTTCGCGCTCATCATGACCGCCACCTAAGCCTGCCCCTCTTTGACGACCAACAGCATCTATTTCATCTATAAATATTAAACATGGTGCATTATGTTTTGCTTGTTTAAACATGTCACGAACACGACTAGCACCAACTCCTACAAATAATTCCACAAAATCTGATCCACTAATATAATAAAATGGTACATTAGCCTCTCCCGCTACAGCTTTTGCAAGTAAAGTTTTTCCTGTTCCTGGAGGACCTACTAATAATACACCTTTTGGAATTCTAGCTCCCATACTTTGAAACTTTTTAGGTTGCTTTAAAAAATCAATTAATTCTGCCACTTCTTCTTTTTCTTCTTGAAGACCAGCGACTTCCTTAAAAGTTACCTTATCTTTATCACTTGTTAATCTTGCTCTACTTTTTCCAAAATCCATAGATTTATTTGCTGTTCCCATCTGACGTGAAATAAAATAGAAACCTACCCCTACCAATAATACAATAGGTAAAACATTTATTAATAAAGATAATAATATACTTGATGATGGATCTGATGAGGTTTTAACATCAAAGTCATATGATTTTCTTCCTTCATAAATTTCCTTTATAGTTTCATTTGTAAGTGGTGATGATGATTTGAATGATTCATTTTCATCATAACCCTTCATTTTTCCACTTAATTCATAAATGCCAGCACTATTGTTTGGTGTTATATTCATCTCAGTTATTTCTTTTTTATCCATAGCTGTCATTAATTCACTATAACTTAAATCATTAACTTTTTTATTCATTACAGTAAAAAAGTAAATAACTCCAAAAATAACTAATGCTAACAATATATATGAAAATATACTCTTTTTAACTACTTTTTTATTCATATAAACATCCTTTCTTTAATAATACTTAAGTATTATATCATATTTTTTATCATTTTTACTATCAAAATACGATTTTTTTAATCCTGGAATCCAAATTATTTCATCACTACTATCAACTACAATAGGATAATTATCTCTTTCGGCCAATGAAATCTTAGCTTCAATAAAAATATCCTTTACTTTTTTATAATGATTAAAATTTTTTATTTTTATTTTATCTCCTATTTTTCTATTGCGAACATATAAAGGCAAATTTAAATTATCACTATTTAAATATATAACATTATTATCTGTTAAATTACAAGATTTTACTTTTTCTATTTGTCTTCCATTATCTAATTTTACTAAATCATTAATTTCAATTTTATAATCTGTAATATAATTTTTCTTCTTTAAATAACAAAAATTATATGATTTAATAAATTCAAAATCAAGTGGCAAATCAATTTTCATATTAGATTTAGCACTAGTAATTACTTTGTAAATATTACCAATATTTTTATAACTGATTAAACATATTTTATCATGATAATTATCTAACAAAATACGATATAAAATAATATCTGTAATAGCCTTCTTCTCTATAATAAACTGTTGGATATTGATTTTTTTGTCATAATATATCCTTGAAATTACTTTATCGGTATATTCTTCTAAAAAGTTACTTATATCATTTATCTTTTCTGATAAGGATAAAAACTTTAAATGCACATTTGGATTCTCTTTTTTTAATTGTGGAACAACATATTTACGAAATCTATTACGAGTGTAAACATCTTTACAATTAGAATTGTCAATAGCATACCATAATTTATGAATATCCATATAATCATTTATTTCTTGTTTTGTTAATTCAATCAAAGGTCTTACAATAAAATAGTTTTTATATTTACTAATTTTATTAAAACCAGAATAACCATTAAATGAACTACCTCTAACTATTCTCATTAATATAGTTTCCATTAAATCATCACCATGATGTGCTGTCAATAAATATTTTGCTTTATATTTATTAACTATATTGTCAAAAAAATTATATCTAACCTTTCTTGCATAATCATGAAAATTCTCCTTCGGATATTTCTCTATTTTTAAATATTCAAAAATAATATTATTAATTTTACAATAATCCTCAATTTTTAATTTTTCATCTGCGCTTTCTTTTCTTACATTATGATTAATATGAGCAACTATTAATTTATAGTTTTTATTCTTTTTAATATTACATAATAGATGGAGCAAAAACATCGAATCTGGTCCACCAGATACAGCAACTACAACTTTATCATTTTTTTTAATTAATTCATTTAAATATTTAAAAGTTTTATCCATACAATCACCGCATTCACTAATATTTTAATACATTTAATAACTAATAGCAAGTAATTAAATAAAAAAGGATTATACAATTACAATCCTTTTTCATTTAATTTATTATATCATAATTTTTATAATTATTTTAATATTTATTTATGATACGACTCATTATTGTTAATTTTATATGATCTATATATTTGTTCTAATAACATTACTCTAAATAATTGATGAGGAAAAGTTAATTTAGAAAATGATAGTTGATAATTACTCCTTTTCTTTAAAGCATCTGAAATACCATAAGATCCTCCTATTACAAAAGTAATATTAGCATAAGAATTAAATATATTATTTATTTTATCGGCTAATTGTTCACTAGATAGAAACTGACCATCAATCTGTAAAGTAACAACAAAATCTTTTTCTTTGATGTATTTTGAAATATTAATACCTTCTTGTTCCTTTATTAAATCTATGTTTTTATTATTGATATTATCTAACTCAATTATTTTTAAATTAACATATCTTCCTAATCTTAATTTATAATCATTAATAGCTTCTTGCAAGTATTTTTCTTTTATTTTGCCTATACAAATTAATTTTATCATATATTATATACCCTTGTTAATGAATTTTGGTGAGCAACATCAATATTAGAAAATTTAATATTTTTTTTATTAAGCACATCTTGCAAAGTACTAATAGCTAAAGTATCATTGTTATTTTCTTCACTTAAATGGGCTAAAACAATATTTTTGGTATTAGGTCCTATAAATTTAGATAAATAATATGCAGAGTCAGCATTTGACAAATGCCCTCTATCACTTAAAATTCTAATTTTCGTATGATATGGATACTTTTGATTATTCATAAGTTTTTCAACATCATGATTGCTTTCAAAAATATATATATTTTTATTATAAAGTTTCTTAAAATATCTTTCATTTATATATCCCGTATCAGTTATATATACACAAGATGAAAATTTATCTTCAACTATATAACCATTTGAATCTTCAGTATCATGTGATGTTTTTATAGAATATATAACTAAATCATCTATTTTAATAAAATCTCCTATCTCATATACATTATTTAAATTAAGTTTAGTTTCTATTAATATTTTTTTTGTTAAATATACTTTAGGACTATATTTTTTACAAAAGACTTTTAAACCAGCTATATGATCTATATGTGCATGTGTTATTAATACAATATCTATATTTTTTGGTTCAACACCAATTTGTCTTAATGACTTTTCAACATAAGCGCAACTATTACCTATATCTATCAATATATTATAATTATTGGTCTTAATATAAGTACAATTACCCTTACTGCCACTAGATAAAACACATACTTGCATTAGTAATAACGAAGTGGATCTGTAACACATGAATATTTTTCGCAGGTTCTAATTTCATAATGTAAGTGTGGTCCTGTAGCCCAACCTGTAGAT
>CANPWK010000023.1 GCA_947584105.1 uncultured Bacilli bacterium | reverse complement strand
TATCAAATTATAGATAGACAAAAAATATTAACTGATGATACAAAGACTAGATATCACATACTAAAGTCAAAATTAATGGAAGCATTATTAAAACAAGTTGATTAGTAATTATATTCCTGTAAAACATGTAATAAAATGAATTGATAAAATACTAATAATTCATTCTTGGGAAAGATAACAATATAGTATTAGTCGAAGAAACACATTCAAATGCTGTATGAAGAAGAAGTTATAAATTATGGAACCTAATAAAGTTATTTGATATGATCGATAGAAATATTTTTAAAACTACTTTTTTAGAATCAGTTAAATGTTATCCACTAGAAAGAAAAAATTTAAAAACTTGTTCTAGTAATTGTAAGAATATAATGTTAGAACAATTAAAAATATTAAATTCAAAATTAATTATTACATTATTTTCAATAAATACCTAGAATATGGTAAAATTTAAGTGAAAGAGAGAAAAAATTATGAATAAACATTATGCAGAAAAATGGTTAAATCAATTAAGAGATTATTGGTTAAAAAAAGATATTGATGGTGTTGCATCATTATTTAAAAAAACAACTTTTTATCAAGAAACACCTTTTATGAAACCCTATACTTCATTCGAAGAAATTAATAAAGAATGGCAACATATTAAAGATGAAAATATTCAAAACATAGAAATAAATATTTTAGCTATAGATAATAACACGCTTATAGCTCATTGGACTTTAAAACAAAATGATGAAAATTTTGATGGCATCTATGAAATAAAATTTAATAATAATTTAGAGTGTATTTATTTTAAAAGTTGGAAAATGACAGATAAAATAAAAATACCAGAAAGTGTATTAGAATATGGTTTTGATTTTGATTGGGATGAAAAAGATGTATGGAAATTAAATTATCCCGTTCAAGAAATAGCATCGGAGATATTAGAATGGCATTTTGATGTACCCTTTTGGAATTGGAATAATGAGTGGTATGTTTTAAAGCCAAGAGATGTAATAAATAATCCAGAAAAATACAAATTAGAATATAAAAGAATAATGAATTCGGATGTATCATACCCTATTGATGTTATGGCAAATAAAGAAAGACTAGTAATTTTAGATGGTCTGCATAGATTAGTAAAATGTAATTTATTAGGTATGAATAAGGTTAAAGTAAGAATTATTCCAAGATCTGAAATACCAAATATTTCAAAATAAATTCTTTATTAGAGCAAAAAATTGCTCTTTTTTATTGTTAAAATTATAAAATATATTCATAATTATTAAAACATTAATTAAAAGATTATATTTTTATGCACAAAAGAAACATAATGATAATAAATAATGGCATTCTTAAAACAAATATTATTAATTGAATTATAGAATTTATTATAGTATAATACTTTTAATGTTGGAGGTTATATGTCGTGAAAAATGAAGTAGATATTTATATAAATACAATATTAAAAAAACAATTACAAAAATTTAAAATATCAAATTATGGTTTATATTCTATTCTAAATAATGTAAGAAAGCAACTTAATAGCATTATTAAGCATTGGAATGATGAAGAATTTATAAATGCAATTTTTTCTACTGTTATAGAAGAAGGACATTTTTATAAACCTTATATAAGTGATAAAATAGGAAATTTAGTAGTTCTTGGTATTCGAAATAGTTTATTAGAAATAGCTGCCAGTGTTAATTATAAAGAATATGGTTTAACAAAAGCTTTAAGTATTGATGATATAAAATTAGTTACAAGTAATGCTATTAAATATTTTAAAAATATTGATATAAATGCCCTATCTTCCCAAATCAATTTAGATGATGATTATTATTATAATATAGTAAAAAAATATGATATTGCATATACTGCTTTAAAGGAACTTGGGAGATGTTCAAATGATAAATTAGAAATAGAATTTAGTAAAATTTCAACAGTACCATATGTCTTAGAAGAGCTTTTAATAATTGATAATAAGAAAGATAATAGCCAACAAATCACAGATATTGCAAATGGAATTAGTAATGAATTAGCACCTGGTCTGGCTAAATTATTAAAAAATATATTAGATAATAAATCATCCATGCTTTATGTAGATTCCTTTAAATATTTATCAAGAAATTTTGAGTTAAATTTAAAAGTATTGCAATTTCTATTAAGTCATAATGTTATATTTTTAACTAATAATTTTTTAATTAAAAATGGATATGTATCTAAAAGGAAAAATCTAGTTCAAGCAAGTCATGGTAATACCTTTAATATAAAGGCAATTCAATCAATTGGTGATGTATCCAAAAAATATAAAAATGATTTGGAAAAGAAATTAGAAATAAAAATCTAAAATTTTACTACTAATTTATAATAACACTATATAAAATATTTAATAAAAAAGAAGTATTAAAATTTAATACTTTTTTCATTGCAATTAATAACTAAAATATATATTAAAGTTTAATCATAAATGTAATCAATTTAATATTTTAAATATTTATATTTTTTCAATCATTGAAAAATATATTTTTCTAAGGTCAGTTTTGTCTTGAGGATGCATATTTACAAAATTCAATTTTAATTGATAACCACTATCAAAAGAAAATAATAACGATGTTTTTTTTCTTTTATATAAGATAGCCGATGATGATATAGATTTATAAGGAAAAAAATGAATTTTTTTAGTTCCACCTAATCCCCTTTGATCAAATAATATTATTTTTTTATCAGTAAATACACATTTATCTCTCATTGTTGCATAAATTGCTGATATATGTTCATCTTGACTAATGTAATCAGTAACATATTTAGGTAAATTATTAATATCCATTTTTTTAGAAAAATTAAAATATTGAGCTAATTCCTTATATTTTACATATGCCATACACTCACATCCTTACACTAAAATTATATCATTTTAATAAAATTCGGTCAATAATGTAGTAATAAATGTTAATATTAAGTGCTAAAAAGGTATAGAATTTTCTATACCTTTTTACTATTCATAAATTGCTTTATAAACTCTTATTGTAATATTTTCTATTGTTTCTGTTGATTCTGCATCCCATCTAACAAATTTATGACCATTCTTAGCATAAGGGGCATATTGTACCCAAGAAGAAACATCTCCTCTTCTACCAATAATAACTTCTCCTTTTAATTTGCTAGAACCAGGTTCTGCAAATCCTTCACACATATTTGTATCACATACAAATTTAGCAAACCATATATAACCTGCTTTGGCTATATCAGTATCACCAATTGTAACATTTATAGGATGTTCTCTGCTAGGTGATGTAATTGATGAATTAACTTGTTTTTGAGCTGATGATAGTGATTGGCTTTGAAATTGAGTTTCAGTTGTTGCTGATTGAGATTTTAAACCAGCTGTAGATTCTCTTTCAGCTCTTGCTTTTTCTTCAGCTAATCTTTGCGCTTCCTCAGCTTGTTCTCTTGCTTCTCTTTCAGCCTTCTTAGCTGCTGCTTCATCTTGCTTTTCTTTTATTGCCTTCTCGTAATTATTTTTATCAATTTCTTCACCCTTAGCAGCTTGTTCCATCATATATTTCAATTGCTCATCAGTGTAAGATCTACTTGAGCTATTTTTATTTGTTTCATTAGATGATTTGTTTTCTTTAACTTCTTTTTTTACTTCTTCTACTTTTTCTATTTTTTGCTCAACTTTAGCTTCAGCCTCTTTTTTAGCTTCTTCAGCTTTTTTCAAGTCTTTAGTAGCTTTTTCTACTTTTTCTTCAGCTAATTTTTTAGTTTCTTTAGCTTTAGTAATTTGCTTTTCTGCTTCTGCTATTTTAGATTTAGCTGCTTCTTTTGCTTCAGTTGTTGTTGCTAGTGCTAATTCTTTTTCAGCATTCTTTTTAGCTTCCATTGCATTAGTAATTGTTAAAGTTGCTTTTTTTACTTCTAATTCAGCATCTTCTTTCGCTGCTTTAGCTTCCTTAATATCTTCCTTGGCAACATTAACCTCTTCTTTTGCTTCTTTAACCTCTTTTTCAGCTTCAATTACAGATGGATTTTTATTTATTTTATTTTTATAAGTTAATGTTTTGTTAGTTTTAAAAGCATATATCGTTATTGTACCCAGACTAGCTATTAAGCTAAAAATTAAAATGCCTATAATAACTTTAGATTTACTTGAAATCTTTTTCATACTTTCACTCCTTTACAATTAATTTTATTAACAATTTTATTTGGCCGTATAAACAGCTTCATATCCATAAAATTTTATATTATTATATTCTACATCATATTTTTTCCAGCCAACAAATTTATACCCCTCTTTTGCTGCTGGTGCATCCATTGTAATAAAATCAATATTTCCCCTTCTACCTTCAATTACACTACTTACTTTTCCATTAGAGTAATGTTCATCAAATCCTTCGCACATACTTAAATCACATTTGAATTCAGCAAACCAAATTATATAATGCTCTTTAGTATCCAAAATATTTTTTGCTTCTATACTAATATCATTAGTATAATATTCGTCATTTTCATTTTTACTATTTACAGAAACATAATCATTGCTTTCTGCTAATTTATTAAGTGGTTCTTGTTTCAAATATGTTTTCTGTTCTTGTGTTTTTTTAATTTCACTGAAATTTGCTTCTTTAGTTACTTCTGTCTTTTCATAAACAGCTTCATATCCATAGAATTTTATATTACTATATTCTACATCATATTTTTTCCAACCAACAAACTTATAACCATCGTTTGCTGCTGGTGCATCCATTGTAATAGAATCAATATCACCTCTTCTACCTTCAATTACGCTGCTTACTTTTCCATTAGAATAATGTCCATCAAATCCTTCACACATACTTGGGTCACATTTAAATTCAGCAAACCAAATTATATAATGTTCTTGATTATCTAAAACATTTTTTGCTTCTACTTTTGTGTTATTAGTATAATATTCTGTATTTGAGTTTTCAGATACATAATTTTTATTCTCCACTAATCTACTAATTTTTTCTAATAAAGCTAAAGCTTCTTCTTTTGTTGGAATATTTAAATTGTCATTTACTGTTTGTTTATAGACTAATTTAGGTGAAATATCCTCTGCAGTAAGTATAGATTCATTACCAAATAAATCCTGAGATGTTATTTTAAGTGGTATATACTTACCATCTTCCAATTCTTCTGGAATAGTTATTGTAAACGTATATTTTTTTGTTTGACCAAGATTGTTGTAAGAAACTGATGTACCTTTAATATTTTTTATTAACTCACCATTAAATTCAATGACTGGTGTTGTTTTTGGAAAATTTCCAACACTATATTCCAAACTTATTTCAACTGTATCACCAGCTTTTACATAATCCTGATTAGTATTACTGTTTATTGTTACAGTAGCTTCCTTTTTTGTTGGGCCCATACTATCTACTATTAAACGATTTTTTTCATCTATATCTTGTTCTGTTACAACAGTTTTATTTCCAGCCTTATCATAAAGTGTTAATGTAAAAGGTAAATATTCATCATTTGTTAATCCCTCTGGAACGATTATTTCTTGAACTACAGTATCTTTTTCACATACTGTCTCCCCATCAACAACCTTACAACTTACAAAACGATCATCTATTTTAGCAATAGTATCATTAATTTTAAATTCAGGATTTGTAACTTGATCGTCTTTATATGAATAAGTTATTTTTATTTTGCTACCAGCACCAACATATGGAAATTTGTCCTTATTTTCATCAACAATTTCAAGCTTTACATCATATACCTCAACTGGTTCTTTATCTATTAATGCTTCAACTTGAACAGTACCAGTATTACCCACTTTATCTGTTAATTTAATATCTTCTTTTGTGTATTCATTATATTCTTTGGTAAATGTTTTATCATCAATTTTTTCAAATCCATCTGGTGTTTCAATTGGTTCACTTGCAACTAGTGTTGCTTTTACACTATCATTAACCCATCCTTTTTTATCAAAAGTTACTTCAGCAGTAGGATTTGAATTATCATAAATTAATTGATATTTTTCTTCTAAATCTTTCTCAGTTATGATTGTTTCATTACCGAAAGCATCTTTAGCAACTATCTTTATTGGAACTAATGCCCCTTCAATTAACCCATCAGGTATAACAAACGTAGCAACTTTTGCAGTTTCACCTTCATAACCACCAGGATAGGCTGTTCCAGCTGCTGTAATTGATTTAGGTACTTCCCCTCCTACAGTAATAATAGGAAACTCTTTAGGATATTGAGAATTTTTAAATCCTACTCTAACTTCCACTTCATCTCCTGCTTTTACGTAAGGATATTTTAAAGTACTTTTAGTAACTTTTACAGTTACCTCTTTTGCTTTAGGACCTTCATTGTTGTAAATAACATAATCTGTCTCATTACCTGTAAAAACTGTTTCTCCAGTTAAATCATTAGATGCCAAGTCTGTTCCAAAAATTTTTATTTGAATTTTTTCATCCTCTTTTAGTTTCATATCATCTGTTAAAGTTATTTTAGCGTTTCTATATCTATATGTAGTAGGTTTTGTAGTATTATCTCTTGTAAGATAATATTTAGTTTGGCTTTCACCTACTAAAACATACAAATTTTTTACATCTAACTCTTCACTTGCAATTACTGATACAATTATATCTTCGCCATTTTTAGCATACGTTGAACCATTCTTATCAGCTCTTACAATTCTAACTTCACCATTGATAGTAGGATGTGTTTTATCAATTATGAAATTAACTTCTGTTTTAATATTTGCTTTATCTGTTACAGTGATTTTATAATTTCCATCTTCTGTTAATTTCATTTCATTAGTAAATTCTATTTGCTTACCATCTTTAGTTAAAATAACTTTATCTAAATTTGGTTCACTAACTTTTAATTGTACATCTTCTTTAAAATATTGTACTTTTGATGATACTTTTTCATTCTTTTTGCCATTTAGATATACTAATGGATAATCTTTATCTATTGTAAATTCTACTGTTGTTTCATTTCCGGCTTTATCTCTTGCTACTACTTGATGTGTTTTTCTTCCAGTAATTGCGCTTCCCTGAGTATAGTCTTCTTCATCTACCTTTATTGTATCAAGATTACTATCTTCTACATAAGCAGCTACTGAATAGTTATAATATCCACCTGCTTCTATAATTGCACCTTTATTATCTTTAGTATATTTCTTTAAGATAATTTTTGGAGCTTTCTTATCTATTGTAAAATTAACTGTTTCTTTATTACCAGCTTTATCTGTTATACAGATGTTTTATAATATGTACCATCTGCTATGTTTGTTATTTCAGGATTTGTGTTATCAATTGTAATAGTAAATGTTATTTCATTATAGGCACTATCCCTTACAGTGATAGTATACTTACCATCAGAAGATGGTAAGTTAAAGCCGTTTGATTCTAACTTTAACTCTTTTTCTTCATTTACAATGATATATGTATCATTATCATCAGTTGCAGTTAAGGTTCCTGATTTAATAAATAAGTCTTCTTGATCAGTTAACTGTTCATTATTTAATTCAACTGTAGGTGCAGTCATATCATTTAATAATGAATCTACTGAATTTAATTTATTTTGTAATCTTTCTTTTACTGAATCATTATTAGAAAAATCTTCCACTCTTTTTTTAATATTATTTTCTTTTTCATTATCTCTAGCTTTAGTCATATCATCTTTAGAAGTTCTATTATTTACCATTGATACTAAAGAATCAACTAAATTTTCAAGTTCAAAACTATCTGCGATTGCTGATAATCTATCAGATAAAGATTTACTATCATTATTTTGTGTTAATTTATCTACAGCTTCTTTTGCTTTATTATAATCATCTTTATTGTATGATTTTTCTGCTTGAATTACAAGTTTTAAAGCTGAAGCATAAGAATCATCGTTAATAACAATTGTCATTTCATTTGAATTATTATTAGATTGTTTAGAATTATCTACTTTATTTTGAAATAAGGTAGTTTGTGTATTTCTTAATTCATCCAATTGTTCAACATTATTCTGCTCAGTATTATTCTGTTTGTCATCATCATTTTCATCGGTTGTCTTTTTATCGTCTGAATCTAAATTTGTCTTGTGATTTGTTTTTGGTTCATTATCTTGCTTATTATTAGAATTAGCAAATGTAAACACCATTAATCCAAATACAAGAAACAAAACAATAGTTACAATAATAAATTTCTTTTTATTCATATTAAACCCTCCTTTTATGTAACCAAAGTAATTCCTTTTAAGCTATTAATAGTATAGCACAAAAATTGAAATTTGTCCACATTTTACGAACAGTTTGTGAACAAACTGTGAAAATATTAATTTATTAATTTTATTTTATTTAATGGCCAGATTCTAATGATTACTTTCCCAATAATATCTTTCTTCTTTATAAGTCCTATTTCTCTACTATCTAGAGAATTTTCACGGTTATCTCCCATTACAAAATAATATCCTTTTGGTATCTTATCATAACCTAATTTTTTCAATGAAAAATCAGATGTCGTTACATCATCTAAATAAGATTCATTTACCTTTTTATTATTAATATATAAATTATTATTTTTAATTTCCACTGTATCACCAGGAACACCAATAACCCTTTTAACTAAATACTTAGTGTCATCGTACAAAAAAGATATAATATCGCCTCGTTTAATATCAAAAAACTTATAATGTGCTTTACTTAATAATACTAAATCATTATTCTTTAAAGTACTATACATAGATGATCCAACTATTTGTTGCATACCTATAATATACAAAAAAATTATTAAGAAAATTAAAACTATTATTATATATTTTAATGAATCTTTAAAAAATTCTTTAATTGATAAAAAATCCATATATACTACTCCTCCTACAATAAACTAACATAAAAATTAATAAAAGAAAATTTAATAATATATAATTATTTTTAGCAATCATCACCACTATCTTGATTTGGTACTTTTATAGTGCTTATTATTTGAGTTCTACTTAATTTTTCATATAAGAATGGTTTATGTAATATAAAATTACGAATAATAATAAATATTCCCCAAATTAATATAATCAAAGGGTAAGCTACCATAATAATTAGGTTATAATCATTATGAGATATCATATTAATGTATTCAAATAACATTTTTAAATAATAAAACATTGGTATAACAACATAAATTAATAACAAGTTTCTAAATAATATCTGATACCACTTCACATTAGAATCCAACTTACTAGCAATTTTTATATTTGTAATCATTCCACCTAATGTTGTTTTAAAAATAATAGGGATTATAATAAAAATTAGAAAAGTAACAATAATTAAATCTATAATTAAATTAGGATCAGAATTATTAGGAATTGATAATAACTCGATCAATAATAAAATAAATATCACAATTACAGTATCAATTAAAAAAGTAATAATCCTTTTAGTAGTAGATACTTTACTTCCCTTTATATAAGCTTTAGTATCTAGTTCTTTTTTATTAGGTAAAATTTTCTTTATTAAAGGAGTAATTAAATAACCAACTATCCCACCTAAGGTATTAACAATTAAATCATCAATATCGAATAAGCGATAACTATTTGGATAAATAAAATATAGTCCGGTTAATTGTGTAAGTTCAAAAAACAAACTTAATAAAAATGTAAACATAATAGTTTTTTTAAAATTATAGTTAAAATAATATCTCAAAAAAATAGCAAAAGGCATTGTTAATAATAGATTATATAAAGCTTGATAGACCCAAGGTTCTTTTAAAAATTTTATATATGTACTTATATCTTTAATATTAAAACAAGAGTTTTCTATTATTTCTTTAACAAAATTAAATGGAATTAATTGAACCCCTATTTTCATATTTACTACATCTTTAATATCTGGAAGTGGTAGTATTACTAAAAAATAAGCAGATAATAAATATAATACAAAACCATAAATTAAAAATGTTCGGACAAATAATACAGAACCATACTTATTATAATTATAAATAATATATGGTAATGTAATAAAAAAGGCTAATATTGGAAAAAATATGCAAGCAGTTAAGATAATATTAATATAACTCATAACACACCTCTTATTTACTCTAATTTTTAATTATCATTTTATGCAATATTAGATAAATACAATATAATTATCATAAATACTGCGATTATAATTATTAAGGATATTACAAAAATATGTTTCTTTTTTTCAGAAAATAAAGTTGCGATAAATTCTCTAATAAATGCATTTATCCAGAAATATGTCTTTGTTTTTGCACCAATTCCTTCAACATTTACATTTAAATCATTAGCAATTATACCTGTTCTAAAAACATGATAATTAGTAGTTGAAAAAGCAATATTAGCGTTTTTCTTTTTACTACTTATTATCTTACATGAAAATTTAATATTTTCATATGTATTTTTAGATTTATCTTCTATTATTATATCATCATTATTAATTCCTTTTTCTAATAAATAATTTTTTATAGCTGATGCTTCTGAAATTACTTCATCTTTCCCTTGACCACCAGAAGGAATAAAAATTAATCTCTTTCCTGTTTGATGTTCTTGCATGTCTTTAAATTCTAGTGCTTTATCTACCCTACATTTTAATAAATTAGTTAATGTTCCATCTTTTTTAATTTTACAACCCAATATAATCATAAAATCTTTATTAAATGCAGGAATATGTTTTGCAGTTTTTAATCCTAATATTATTGTTCCAATTAATATACACTCTAAATATGCAATTATAATATAAATTGTTAATTCTAAAAAATTCTGAATATATAATGCAATGCCATGTTGATTATGAACATCAATCCAAGTTGCTGATTGTAATATGTTATTTAATAATAATGGTAAAAGCATAATTAAGTAAAAACTAATTCCAAGTATAATTCCTAACATATTTTTAAAACTAAATCCTTCTTTTTTTATTAAAACAATGTTACCTATAATAGTAAAAATTGAAGTTATAAATGCAACTGGAAGTAAAAAAGTAGAGAAACTTGAACAAAGTTCTATAGTTGTTTCTATTGTATGAATAATTCCTTTATATTCTATCATTGTAAATAACTGGCTACATAATGTAAATATTAAAAATATAATCATTCCAAGATAAGTTATATTTTTATACTGATAAATGTTTTCATGAAAATTCTTAATATATTGTTTTATCAAGATATATATAATATACGTTAGCAAAATAATAATCGATATAGGTATTACTATGCTTCCCTTACTATTTCCAAAATAATTATTGCAAGTAATAATATTAAATTTATGCACATAAATAATAATTATATCATAAAACTGTTCATCATCATTTTCTAAAGTTATATAAGTCTTTCCTTCTGAAATAGCTTGTATTTTTAACTTTAAAACACCATCTTTTAAAGTTTTATCATTAAATTTAATTATTTTTTTACCATCTATATTTATATTTATTTTATCGATATCATCAACATTATTTATATTATTAATTTTAACTTTATACTAATATTTTTCATTTTTAATCACCTGATTAATATTTATCTAAATAATTATAACATTTTTAAATTAAAAAAAAAAGTATTATATCACCACATCTATAATAGCTTTTTTGTCATTGTCTACTAATATTTAGAATAATTCCCATGCTACACAACGTAATTAACAAACTAGAGCCTCCATATGATAAAAATGGCAAAGTTACCCCCTTTGCCCTTTTAGAGTTATAAAAAAATATAGGGTTGCCTGTACTTTTGTTATAACCCTTAGGACAAAATTA
>CANPWK010000022.1 GCA_947584105.1 uncultured Bacilli bacterium | reverse complement strand
AAATTTATGAGCAAGAAAGCCAAATTTTCAAACAAAAAATTACTTAGTTATTTTAATTGGTTACCTTGTGGAAGTGGTAAAAAGTATAAAAATTGCTGTGGTAAATAGGCGTTAATCCCTCATAAATAAAGGGTTTGAGAGCTAATACTTCATATGAAAAATACTAAATAATATGAAAAGGAATGAATTTTGTTTGCAAATTGTTTGCAAAAAAGTTAAATGTTTGCAGATGAGAGAATATTTATAGTAACAATAATACCATAATACTATAAATACCAATGTTCACAGACCTAGAATTACTTTAAATAACGATAATACTATATATACTCGTTATTATATAACACGTGGCTCAGGTAAAAAATGATAAAAAATTCCTCATTTATACCTTATTTTATCAAAAAATGAAGAAAAATACCTCGTAATTTTCTCAACATCAATATTATATGAGAAAAATTGTGAATTTAAATAGGCTTTTTTTTAAACTAATATTAAAGAGTTAATATTAAATAATGTTAATTTTTTATATTTTATTTGTAAACAGTTGAAATGTTTGCATAATTGGTGGTGATAAAATGTATTTAAATCAAGAGATAAAAGATAATATTAAAAAAAGCATTGAAAATAATTTAGGTATATCATATGAAGAATTTGAACAATTGGATATTGATGAACAACAAAAATTAATCGCAATTCATAGGAAGAAACAAAAAAGAAAAAATTCTGATGAAGTAACTGTTATGATAGGTTCGGATGAAAATTCGTTATTTACTAAAGTAAAAAAAGGCGAAATAATAATGGTAGGTTCAGGAGAAGATTCTATTTTTGTAAGAGCAGGTATTAGTCTTGGAGAGACAAGCTCAGAATTAAATAATAAAATAGACGATGTTCTTTATAGTAGACCTGTTGCATTTGTAAAAAAACTTCAAAGACAAATTAGGAATAAATAAGCAATTACAGGAATTTTTAATAAAAATATTGTTGTTTTAAATAATCAGGAAAATCCGCATAAATAAAAGATTTATGTGATTTTCTTGATTACAAATTTAAGGTAAATTTTTACAAAATAAGCATAAAAAGTATATATATGGTCTAGCTAAATAGAAATTGATAACAATGAATAATTGTATTTATAAAATAGCAACAGTTGATGAATGAATATTAAATGAAATTATTAAATATTGTGCAATAGATGATAAAAACAATTTGGTTATAGCAAAAAAGAAAATATTATAATAATTACAAGGTGTATGATTTTGCTAAAATAATCAAAGACAATATAAAAAATATGTTTAAAATGTGCATTAGTTTTAAAAAATGCTAAAAGAAGAAAATTTAAAGTTTTCTTGGGAAAAATATTTTATGATAACATTATAAATCAGCGTTAGTGCTGATTTTCTTTTGATTATTAGCAGTAGTAAAAAGTAAAAAACAAAAAAGCATCAACAAAATTATTTAAATGCTTTTTAAGATTATTAATGAAAATAAAATTTTGTAATGCTCTAATTTTTTAATCAACATATACTTTTTCTTTTAAATAATTAATAACTCCATTATGATTATTATCGAATTTTGTTATATCTTTAGCTACTTTTTTTGCTTCTGGTAGCGCATTTTTTAAAGCAACTCCATATCCGCATTTTTCTAACATTTCTATATCGTTTAATCCATCTCCAAAACAAATAATATCATCATTATTAATTTTCAAATATTCAGCTAATTTTTTTATTGCATTGTGTTTCAAACATCCTTTAGGCATAATGTCCATTCGTTTTCTATTTGAAGATGAGTCTTGCATAATTATTATATCTAATTCTTCGAATTCTTTAATTAATTTATTATATAATTCAAAAACCATATCATTTGTTTTCAATGAAATAGATATATGGGATATTTCTTTACAATTTTTTAATATATAGTTTAAATCCATAGTTGAAATAATCATATTATTAAATTCTTTCACATTGCTATATTTATAAATTATATTTTTATCACAAATAGCTATATAACGATAATCATCGTTAAAATAATTTAAGATTTTTAAAGCAGTTTTTTGATGAATAGTATTTTTAAATATAGTTTCATTATTATCAACATTATATGCACAAGAACCAGCATCTGAAATAATATAATTAACAAATTCTGCACCGTCTGTTGCATCTAAAGCAGCAGCATAAATTCTTCCTGTTGCTACAACTATTATAACTCCTTGCTCCTTTAATTTTTTTAGATATATTTTTGATTCATTCGAAACCTTTTTGTTAGAATTTAAAAGGGTGTCGTCTAAATCTACTACTATCATTTTTTTCAAAGTTATCACATCCTAATTAACATTACTTTAGATTATAGCAAAATAATTATCAAAAAACAAGCGTCAATATTTTCGATGCTTATATAAAGATTTTTGATGATTATATAAAGTTTTTCTTTTAAAACTACAAGATAGGTTATTATAAAGGGCATCTTCTTTAATGTCTGACATAATAATTAATAATTCTATCAGTTTTCTGGCTTTATCCTCGCCTTTAGTATCAATCATTTGTTTTAATAAATTTGGCCCTCCTAAAGAAATAATTATTGATGTAGGATATTGTTGCACCCAATCAGGCAAATCGCTAATATCTTGCTTTGCCTCGGATTGAAATTTTATATCTTTATTTTGATATTCATTTAAAAACTGAGATGTTGATTCAACAGAACTAAATTTTGATCTCATTTGATCTAATTTTACACATTGATTATCTGACAATTTATCTTCATATCTATGCTTAGTCAAATTTATTTTATCTTTATCTAAAACTGTATATATAAAATCTTGAACTATTGGCATTAGTTGTTCATCACCAGCAAATGTATTAGCTATTAATTGTATATATCCTTCAATAGAACATATATCTATTTTTTCTGGTTCACTGGAAAAGTGCGGACTCATCTCTTCATAAAGCATTCTTGTTATACCTATATCAGAACTTGTATATCTTTCGCTCGTATTATTAGAGTTTTTAAAAATAACTTGTCCATTATTTTTAGAAATTTCTATTTCTTCGTAATCCCCTTCTCCAACTATTTCCATAGAGATAGAATCACCATCTGAAAAATATGACATTAATTTTTTCATATCTTCATCAGCAGAATACCAACTTAAATTTCTAGTACATGCTAATTCAACAGAACTATCACCCATTTTACAACTATCAAAATTAAATCTTAATAAAGAATTTGGTATTACCATTTTTGCCAGTTTATGAAATTTCTTTGGACTTTGACCTTTGTACTTTATTTGAAAATCTCCACTCCAACTCATATATCATCTCTCCCTATCTAAAATATTTGGTTTTCAATATTGCATCTTTCGTAAAAATTATTCTATCAACAGCTTGCCAAAAAGATAATAAATAAATTAATTATAAAAATTGCATTATCTATTGAAATTGCTACTATTTTCCACAACAATTATAACATATCTCTAAATATTACACAATATAAATTTTAAGGATTTGATCAATGCTAAGATATTTCAATTTTGTATAGTAAAATCTAAAATAAAGATATATTGTTTACTATTCATTATTTTACGTGATATAATAAATTTGGTTTGTAAAATTGTGAATATTCAGGCCTTATAATATGACTCTCAAATTTAAAGAATATATAAAAGCAGAAGATTCATTAGATGAAAAAAATAATAAATTTATGTGATTTAATGTGTACAATTAAAACATTAACTATAGGAAAAAGAATGATAGATTTATATATAAAAATATTCAGTAGTTAAATTAGTACATGGTTACTAAGTTAGAGTTAGTAAAGGAAGTATGAAAAAATGAAAAATTTATTTAATAAAAAAGAATATAAATATATGTATTTAAGTATATTTCTTTATAATTTTGCGAATGCCCTAAGTGAAATCTTTGGAACAGTTATGTTGTATAAAAATGGTTTGCCAATATATTTAATATTATTAATATATGGTATAAGATTTCTTATTATGGGCTTTATAACTCCATTATTTGTAACAATATCAAATAAAATAGGAATTGCAAAGTGTATATTACTTTCTAATATATTTAATATAATATATACTTATTTGATATTAGTCAATAAAAATTTACTGGCAAATATTATTATATTTATAATTGCAATGGGATTAAATGGTTTATCCAATCCATCTTCTGATGCATTATCTAGCAAATATGTATTGACTGAACATAGAGGAAGATTTAACAGTTTATATAATATAAGTAAAATATTAGGAGATGTTTTAGCCAGCAGTTTTGTAGCTTGGGGAGTAATTAGCCATAATACATCAATTTTATTTTTAATAATTACATTTTTCTTTTTGTTACAATATTTTGTAATATTAAAAATAGATTACAAACCAAATAAAAAATCAAAAGTTTTCAAAGCTAGTATCAAATATTTATTACATAGTAAAAGTAAATATAAAATTATATATGCATTAAAAACCAATCATATAATAGAAAGACACTTTGTTCCTTTATATTTATATTTGTTATTGAAGGATTTTAAAGCTTTTTCAATTATTACTATAGTGTCTTTATTATTTCAATTCACTACAATTATTTTAATTGGAAAATATACAGATAAAAATATCACAAAATCAAATAATTTAGTGACATTAATTAAAACTACAATTACATTAATATATCTATTTTTTAAAAATAAATTTGTAATATCTATAAATAAAACAGTTAGTGATAATGTTTCAAAAGTTTATGAAACATCCATTCAAACTTCAATTCAAAATATTATTAAAGAGTCAAAGGAAGATAATGATTTATTGTCTTCAGTAGGGCAAATGAGTTTATGTTTTACAGAATTTTTTATCTTTCTTATACTGTTTATTATTGCTAAATTTATTGGTAAAAATATATTTTATTTAATATTTATTTTATCTATTATTTCTACTATAACTATAAATTTTATGATCCAAAAAGAAAATAAATATTAGTAATTTATAGATTTATAAAAAAATAAGCAAAAAATTTACCTACTTGTCATTTAAAAAATATATTTAAAATTTATTATATGCTATAATGTTTTATTATTTAATAAAAATTTGAGCATTAGGACAATATGTCTGTAATATATTTTCCGCTTCCTTTTTTTTAATAGAATGCAAAATATGGATTTTTCTATTTTGGGTGTGTAATATAAGTTGCTCATTATTTATATATATTTTTTCAACATTATATCGATTAACAGTACTTATTAAATGTGATTTTGGAGCAATTGCTAGTTGTGAAATAATAAGATTTCCTCTTTCGAAAATTATATTATTATATAAGTCGTTGACTAGTTCAATAATTTCTGGATATTTTTTAATAAAAGGAGAATGTTTTATACTAGTCATTTTAATTCCTAGGATAAATAAACATAATCCAAATAAAAAAACAAATCCTAAAAATATTATTTCATTGATAAGGAAGAAATTAATTCCATCCATAAAAGAGTTCATTATAGCTACAAAAAGTAGAAATCCTATTAAAATTAATATTGGGTAACTAACTATTATTATTGCGATTCCATCAGTTTCCATTTGTTTTTTTAGGATTTCTAAACCATTTTTATTATTATGATTATAGGCTTTACTTATTTTATGTATGCTTTTTTTAGTCATAGATGTTATGACTTTATTTTTTACATTTATTTGAAAAAATTTTTTTAACATAAACTAACATCTCACTTTATTACTTAGCTAAGCATTTTTATTTATTTTACTGTTGTAGGAAGTAAATAAGAAAAATATGATATATTACGTAAAATCCCAAAAGCAATTACTATTATTAAAATTACGATAATTACTTTTGAAGGAATTTTAATTTTTTTTCTAATAATTATTTCAATTAACTTTAATAATACATATCCACATAACAGTATAAAAATTAAAGGATTATATCTGAATGCTTGATAAAAATTAAAATGAAGTAAAGAAAAAAACATTCTAGTAATACCACAACCAGGGCAGTAAAGATTTGTGATTTTATGAATTATACAAGGAATTTCGATATTAAAATTTTTGTTTAAAAAATAATATACTATGATACCTATTATAAACAAGATACCATAGCATATTTTTTTTGAGAAATTTTTATTTGTCTGCAAATTTGTTTAAATCATTTTGAATTAAGCAATAATTTACGATGCCTAATCCAAATAGTGATAATACTATATATAATATAGAGTTATCACTTACATCAACACCTTGTTCTTTGCCAGCTTCATAAAGTCTTTTACCAATTTTGTATCCCCAGTAAATACTGTAAATACCACAAGAAAGCAATGTGAATAAAAATGCCACTCCACCAGAAGCTGTATTATCATCTTTTAATCGTTTTGAATCATCCGTAAGAGAAACAAACCAAATAATTCCATAAATACCACAAGTTAATATTGAAAGAATAACACATGTTGCAATATTTTTATTTTGAATTATTTTTGGACGATTATTATTAACTCCAGTTGGTGCACCACATTTTGGACAAGCAACAGCCATTTCATCCATTTCATAACCACATTTGGCACAAAACCTACTCATACAACTACCTCCTCCTTTTTATATTATGATTATAACATAAAATATTAAATTTGTAAAAAAAATATAATAAATTTAAATTTTAGCAAAATTTTAAGGTGAAAAAAATATGGAATTTTTCTATGTTTTATACACAATTCATAAAATAAATGTTATAATACTATTGATAAGAAATTTTTATACGGTATAATCTTATCAAATTATAGCAAATTTAAGCTATCAATTAGTAGAAAGAAGGAATATAAATGAGTAATAAAAAGGCAGAAACATCGGCTAAAAATTTATCTAATACAGATAAGAAAAATAAATTAACTAAGCAAACTATTGGTACATTATCAATTGGCGTATTAGCAATTATTGCTTTGATAACAGGATTTATAATTAATCAAAGTGCCAATAAAGGCACTAAAGAGTCAAAAGAAATTTTAGATAATTTTTATAAATATATGAGATCTTCTGAAGAAAAAGTTATATATTATGGTAGTGCACAGTGTGGCTATTGTGAATTAGAAACACCAATAATGAAACAAATTAAAGAAGACTATGATATGGATTATTTATATATAGATGCATCAAAATTAACTAAGAATGAAAAAAATGAAATTTTAGAGGCTTTAGATATAAAAGGTTCAACCCCAACTATAGCTATCGTAAAAGATGATCAAGTTATCGATACAAACGTTGGATACGTAGATGGTAGTGATATGGTAGCTTTCCTAAAAGAAAATAAAATTTTAAAAGATGATGCAACATATAAACCAGAAGAACATCTTACATTTATTGATTTTGATAAATATAAAGATTTAGTATCAAAAGATGAAAGCAGCATTATTGTTATTGGACAGACTACTTGCAGTCATTGTATAGCTGTAAAACCAGTATTAAATCATATAGCTGGTAATTATGATGTAACAATAAATTACTTAAATCTAGCAGAGATGAGTTCAGAGGATCAACAAGAATTAGTTAAAAGTTTAAAAGATTTGGGATATGATGATGCTGATAATTTTGGAACACCACTTACAATTATTGTAAAAAATAAACATATTGATATTAAAATAGAAGGAGAAAACCCAACATCTTACTTTATTAAACAATTTAAAAAGGCTGGATTAATTTCAGAAGAATAGGAGCTATTATGAACTATATATGTGAGAAGGCAAAAGAATTTAAAAAGAACTATTCTTTAACGATTGCTTGGAGACTAAAGAGTCACAGTAAAGTTATTCAAAAACACTTAACTGCAGATGAGGCTGTATTATATGTTTTTGAAGGTCAAAAAAGTCCTTTAATATTCGATATATTTTCTACTTATTTAGTTGTATTAACTAATAAAAGAATATTAGTTGCTGAGAAAAGATTACTATTTGGATATTATTTTATTGCAATCACTCCAGAGATGTTTAATGATTTATCTGTACAATCAGGTATAATTTGGGGAAAAGTGTTCATTGACACAATTAAAGAAGTAGTTACTATAAATAATATTGACAAAAGAGCTCTCGCTGAAATTCAAAATAGGGTTAGCGAATATATGCTTGAAGAAAAAAGAAAAGTAGTAAAGATTGAAAAGGAAAACAATTAAAAGTGTTTTCTTTTTTTGTTTATAAATCATAAATTTAAAATAATTGATTAAAATTTAAGTAAAACCAATAAAGATTATTGACATTTTTAGGTATTTTTAGTACAATCTTAATTGGTACATTTAATTCCCTTTTAATAAGTTGTGGGAAGACTTATTAATAGAAAGAAAGGAAAAAATATGAAAAATTCATTTATGCAGAAAAAAGAAGAGGTAGTGCGTAATTGGTATGTCATAGATGCAACTGACGTAAACCTAGGACGTTTAGCTACTAAAGCTGCTACAATTTTACGTGGTAAACATAAACCAACTTATACCCCACATGTTGATTGTGGAGACTTTGTTATTGTAATAAATGCTTCAAAAATTAATTTAACAGGTAACAAATTAAATAATAAAATTTATTATAATCATAGTGGATATACAGGTGGATTAAGAGAAAGAACAGCTAAAGAAATGAAAGAAAAATATCCAGTAGAAATGATTGAAAGAGCGATTAAAGGTATGTTACCTCATAACAGATTAGGCAATAAAATGGCTAAAAAACTATTTGTTTATGCAGAAGGAACTCATCCACATATGGCGCAAAAGCCAGTAGTGATGGAAGTTAAATAGGAGGTTTTAAATGGCAAAGATTATTACAGCAACAGGTAGAAGAAAATCAGCTGTTGCACAAGTTAGAATGACTACAGGTACAGGAAAAATTATTGTAAATGGTAAAGATGTTAGAGAATTTATGCCATACGAAACTTATGTTATGGATTTGATGCAACCATTAGAAATAACAAATAATGAAAAAACATTTGATATTGATGTGAAAGTAAAAGGTAGTGGTGCTAGTGGTCAAACAGGTGCTATTAGATTAGCAATTACTAAAGCATTATTAATTTATGATAAAGAAAATGAAGATAACGAAGATAGTTATAGAAAAATTTTAAAAAGAGCTGGATTTATTACTAGAGATCCAAGGAGCAAAGAGCGTAAGAAACCAGGTTTAAAGGCTGCTCGTCGTGCACCTCAATTCTCAAAACGTTAATTGAAAGTTTAAAAGTTTAGAAATATTAATAATTTCTAAGCTTTTTTTTGTAAAATTTGTGAGAATAATTTATTAATTTAGTTTTTAACTTAAATCTGTAAATAAAAAGCTAAAAATTTATCTTACAGTAAATTTTAAAAATAATAGATATAGATAATTATTTCTTTATTTTCATATATTTAACTATGAAAGATATAAATTTTTTAAATAAAAGTCTGATTGCCCACAGAGGCATTTATAGTTCAAATTATGTAGAGAATACTTTACCTGCATTTGCTGAATGTGTTGATAAAAATTATATAATTGAATTAGATATACATTTACTTAAAGATAATACAATAGTTGTATATCACGATCATGATTTGAAAAGATTATGTAATGTTAATAAAATTATAGAAACATTAACTTATGATGAGTTGTTGAAAATAAAAATTAAAAAAAAATATAAAATTCCAACTTTAGAAGAAGTTATGCACATAGTTAATGGAAGAGTACCTTTACTTATAGAAGTTAAAGACTTAAATAATAATGCCAAATTTGAAAAAAATTTAATAAAAATTTTAGACAATTATAAAGGAATGTTTGCTTTACATAGTATGAATCCTTTTGTGATAGATTGGTTTTATAAAAATCAGAAAAATTATATGATTGGATTGATTATTTTTAATGATTTGAATTATCGACTAGTAAAAAAATATACTAAAAAAATAGATTTTGTTTCGGTTTATAAAAAACAGGTTCCAATAAAATTTGATAAAATACAAATGGCTTGGACTATTAGAAATCGTAAAGAGTATATGAAATATAAAGACATTTGCGATAACTTAATATGTGAAAATATTAAAGATTATGATATACTATAGATAGTGATTTTATAATTAGCGAATACTAAATTTTAATTAATTGATACAATTTTATAAATATAGATATAGAGATCAGGTGAAAAAGTGAGAAGAGTTAGTGATAAATGGATAGACTATGAATGTATTGATGCTGGAAATGGTGAAAAATTAGAACGATGGGGAAATGTTATATTAAGAAGACCGGATCCTCAAGCTATTTGGTATACTGATTTTGATAATAAATGGTTAGATGTAGATGGATTTTACCATCGTAGTAATAAAGGGGGAGGTCAATGGGAGTTTTTTAAAAAATTAGATGATTATTGGATAATTTCATACAAAGATTTAAAATTTAAAGTTAGTCCTACAGGTTTTAAACATACAGGATTGTTTCCAGAACAAGCAATTAATTGGGATTTTATGATAGATAAAATAAAAAAAGCTAAAAGAAAAATAAAAGTATTAAATTTATTTGCCTATACAGGTGCAGCTACTATGGCCTGTTCTTATGCTGGTGCTGATGTTGTACAAGTTGATGCTTCTAAGGGGATGACTGAATGGGCTAAAGAGAATATGCATTTATGTAATTTGGATAATAATTCTATTCGTTTTATTGTAGATGATTGCCTTAAATTTGTTTTAAGGGAAGCAAGAAGAGGTAATAAATATGATGCTATAGTTATGGATCCTCCTAGTTATGGTAGAGGCCCTAATAAGGAAATATGGAAATTTGAAGATAATATATATAAGTTAATTGATGCTTGTTTATCTATCTTATCTAGTCAACCATTATTCTTTTTAATTAATTCATATACTACTGGTATTTCTAGTATTGTTCTTGAAAATATATTAAAAATTACAGTATTAAAAAAATATCCAAATGGAATTGTTGATTCGGGCGAAATTGGTCTGCCAATTACTACAAATAATATGATTTTACCATGTGGTATATATGGAAGATTTCAAGCAAATGATTAATATTATATATGAAGATAATCACCTTTTAGTAGTTGAAAAGCCAATTAACGTTCCAGTTCAAGCTGATAGTTCTAAAGATTTAGATTTATTGAATATATTAAAGAATTATTTAAAAAATAAATATCATAAAACAAGTAATGTTTATTTAGGATTAGTTCATCGATTAGATAGACCAGTGGGTGGAATTATGGTGTTTGCTAAAACTAGTAAATGTGCTAAAAGATTATCACAGCAGATAAGAGATCATCAATTTCAGAAAATTTATAATGCAATTGTATTAGGTAATATAAATAAAGAAGGTACATATGAAGATAAATTACTAAAATCTAACAATAAAAATATTGTTACTGTAAGTGATAAAGGTAAAATAGCAATTTTAAATTATAAAAAAATAGAATCAAACAAAAATATGTCACTTGTAGAAATTAATTTACAAACAGGTAGATCTCATCAGATAAGGGTGCAATTTTCATATCATGGTTATCCTTTGTATGGAGATCAAAAGTATAATAAAAAAGCTATAAAAAATGCACAAATTGCATTATTTTCTAAAAGAATTACTTTTTATCATCCAATAACAAAAGAACAAATTTCCTTTAGTTTGAAAAATCCTTCTTATTATCCATGGAATATTTTTACAAAAAATAATTGAATGTAAATATTTTTCATATATAATGGAATAAATTCCTTTGTTAATCAAAATTTGATGAAATAAGGAAATAAAGAGATGTAAAAAAAAGTGAACGCACCGA
>CANPWK010000021.1 GCA_947584105.1 uncultured Bacilli bacterium | reverse complement strand
AATACAACCTTTTTTACTATAATATTAAAATTATTATGTAAAATGTGTCAAGTTTAAACATTGTATTTTTTTATAAAAAAGATAGCAATAATTTGCTATCTTAATCTAATAATTCTTGTTCTAGTGCTTCTAATGGTTCTTCTTTTAAATTATTAAGTTCTAATTCATAATTAGTCTTACGATATTTCTTTGCACCAGTTCCAGCTGGGATTAATTTTCCAATAATTACATTTTCCTTTAGTCCTTCTAATTTATCTACTTTTCCATGAATTGCTGCATCAGTTAAGATTCTAGTAGTTTCTTGGAAAGAAGCTGATGATAAGAATGAATCTGTTTCTAATGATGCTTTTGTTATACCTAATAAAACAGGTTTTCCTGTCGCAGGAATTTTTCCTTCTAGAATAAGTGCCTTATTTTCCTCTGTAAATTTATTAATATTTACCATTGTACCAGGTAAGAAATAAGAGTTTCCAGAATTTACAATCTTAATTTTAGATATCATTCTTTTAGCAATTATTTCAACGTGTTTATCTGAAATGTCAACACCTTGTGAACGATAAACTTTCTGAATTTCTAGTAAAATATATTGTTGAACAGTAATTGGGTCTGTTACAACTAACAACTCTTTTGGATTAATAGCTCCATAAGTTAATTTTTGTCCAGCTTTTACTTCTTCTTTTTCTTCAACCATTAGTTTTACACTATAATTTGTAATATGTTTTCTTGTTTCAACATCGTTTTTGATATATATTATATATTTTCCATTATCATCTTCAATTTTATCGATAATACCATTAATTTCAGCTATTGTTGCTTTTCCTTTTGGATTACGTGATTCAAATAATTCTTGTACACGAGGTAAACCTTGAGTTATATCCTCACCTGCAACACCACCTGAGTTGATAGTACGCATTGTAAGCTGTGTTCCTGGTTCACCGATAGATTGAGCTGCCATAATACCAACTGCTTCTCCTATTTCAACAATAGAACCTGTAGCTAAATTACGTCCATAACATTTACAACAAACTCCATGTTCTGTCTTACAAGTTAACACTGTTCTGATTGGTACTTTTGTAATTCCTGCCTCAACAATTTTTAAAGCTAATTGTTCTGTAATATATGTATTACGTTCACAAATAGTCTCTTTTGTAGTAGGATCTACTATTTTTTTATTAGTATATCGACCTAAAATACGATCATATAAAGGTTCAACTACTGTACCATCATTTTCATTAATAAATGCTTCAACCACAACACCTTGTTCTGTTCCACAATCATCTTCCTTAACAATGATATCTTGTGAAACATCAACTAAACGTCTAGTTAAATATCCAGCATCAGCTGTTTTTAAAGCAGTATCAACGGCTCCTTTTCTTGCTCCATGAGTAGCTAAGAAGAATTCAAAAACATTAGCACCTTCAGCAAATGAAGATTTAATTGGTATTTCTACAGCTTCACCACTTGGTTTCATCATTAATCCACGCATTCCGGCCATTTGATTATAGTTACTCATATTTCCACGAGCCTTAGAATCAATCATCATTGAAATTGGATTATCTTTATTTGATTTAATAACATTAGATAATTCATCAGCAATCTTATCTTTTGCTTTATTCCAAGCAGATACGACATTTTGATATCTTTCTTCATCTGTTATTAAACCACGTTTAAATTGTTTAGTTATTTTATCTACAGAATCCTGTGCCTCAGCAAGATATTCTTGTTTGTGTTCTGATAAAATAATATCTCCAATTCCAATAGATATACCAGAAAGTGTAGAATATTTAAATCCTAAATCTTTTAATTTATCTAGCATAATAGATGTTTCAGTAGTTTGATAACGTTTATATATCTCGGCAATCAAATCTGTTAGTACCCCTTTAGCAAAAGGTTTAACTAAAGGCATTTTCTTTATTTCTTCTTTGATATTACATCCACGATTTAAGAAATATTTACTTGGAGTAAATGTTTCAATATTTTCTTTAGTACCATCATTAATATACTGGAATGTATCTGGAAATATCTCATTGAATTTAATTTTTCCAACAGTAGTTACTAAATATTTATCCATATATTTATCAGGGAATAATTTATGTTTGAAAGAATTTACAGGAATAGCAATTCTTGTATGTAGAACAATTTCTCCTCTTTCATATGCCATTAATGCTTCATTTGAATCTTTAAATACTCTACCTTCTCCATCTAAATTTTCTTTTTCAATAGTAATGTAATAATTACCAAGTACCATATCCTGACTTGGTGTAACAATTGGTTCACCATTTTTAGGTGACAAAATATTATTAGCACCAAGCATCAAAATGCGAGCTTCAGCCTGTGCTTCATCACTAATTGGTACATGCACAGCCATTTGATCTCCATCAAAATCGGCATTAAAAGCGGCACATACTAAAGGGTGCAATCTAATGGCACGGCCATCTATTAATTTAGGTTCAAAAGCCTGAATTCCTAAACGGTGTAAAGTAGGAGCACGGTTTAACATTACTGGGTGTTCTTTTATTTTTTCTTCAACAACATCCCATACTCTCTCATCTTGATTATCAATCATTCTTTTGGCTACTTTAATATTGCTTGCAATTTCTTTTTCTACAAGTCCATTTATAACGTGTGGTTTAAATAATTCTAGTGCCATCTCTTTAGGAATACCACATTGATACATTTTTAAATTAGGTCCAACAACTATAACTGAACGTCCAGAATAATCTACACGCTTTCCAAGTAAATTTTGACGAAATCTTCCTTGTTTACCTTTCAACATGCTAGATAATGATTTTAAAGGTCTATTTCCAGCTCCAGTTATATTACGACCACGACGACCGTTATCTAAAAGAGCATCAACAGCCTCTTGTAACATACGTTTTTCATTTTGAATAATAATTGATGGTGCCCCTAATTCCATTAACTTTTTCAAACGATTATTACGATTAATAACTCTTCTATATAAATCATTTAAATCACTAGTTGCAAATCTTCCGCCATCTAATTGAATCATTGGTCTTAATTCAGGTGGAATGACAGGAAGTGCTTCTAATATCATCCACTCTGGACGATTACCACTTTCCAAAAATGCATCTAGAACATCAAGACGTTTAATCAAACGAATACGTTTTTGACTATTTGTATCTTTAATACTATCAATTTCTTCTTTTATTTCTTTAACTTCTTTTTCTAAATCAACATTTTCAAGTAATTCTTTAATAGCTTCAGCTCCCATGCCAACTCTTAATGAATCACCATATTTCTCATAGTAAACTCTATATTCTTTATCACTGATAGTCTGCTTTTTCAAAAGAGGTGCTGCTCCTGGATCTAAAACAACATAAGATACAAAATATAAAACTTCTTCAAGATCTCTTGGAGACATATCAAGAACAAGTCCCATTCTTGATGGTACCCCTTTGAAAAACCAAATGTGTGATACTGGAGTAGCTAACTCAATATGTCCCATACGTTCACGACGAACTTTTGCACGAGTTACTTCTACTCCACAACGATCACAAACAATATTTTTATATCTTAATCTTTTATATTTACCACAAGCACATTCAAAGTCTTTAGTAGGTCCAAATATTTTTTCACAGAATAATCCATCTCTTTCAGGTCTTAAAGTACGATAATTAATTGTTTCAGGTTTTTTTACTTCACCATAAGACCAAGAACGAATTTTTTCAGGTGAGGCAATGCTTATTTTTAATCCTTCAAAATTATTAACATCCATTATTCCTCATCCCCTTCCTGTATATTATCAATTTCTTGATCAAAATCATTATCTTCTTCATCTTCTAATTCAACAGTATCATCATATTGTTCTTCAAAATCATCATTATATTCTTCAAAAACTTCATCTGATTCTTCAGTACTTACTAAGCTAGTCTCAACATCTATTTGTGGTTCCTTAGTATCATTATTTTCAGACTCTTCTAAATTTTTTAACTCTTCAAAATTTCCATATTCATTTAAAACTGTAATATCTAAACCAAGAGCTTGGAATTCTTTGATTAGAACTCTAAAAGATTCAGGTACTCCAGGTTTTGGAAGTGGTAATCCTTTAACAATTGATTCATATACTTTAACACGACCAACAACATCATCAGACTTAGTAGTCATCATCTCTTGTAATACATGCGCTGCACCATAAGCATATAGTGCCCAAACTTCCATTTCTCCAAATCTTTGTCCTCCGAATTGAGCTTTACCACCTAATGGTTGTTGCGTTACTAAACTGTATGGTCCAGTTGACCTAGCATGTAGTTTATCATCAACCATATGGTGCAATTTAATCATATACATAACTCCAACACTAATACGACTCTCAAATGGTTCTCCAGTTCTTCCATCATATAATACCATTTTACCATCAGGAGATAAATTAGCTTCTTTAAGAGCATCAATAATCTCTTCACTATTAGCACCACTAAAGACAGGAGTTGCAACATGAATATTTAATTCTTTAGCTGCAGCACCAAGATGCATCTCTAAAATCTGACCTATATTCATACGGCTTGGTACACCAAGTGGATTTAGTAAAATGTCAACAGGTGTTCCATCAGCCATATAAGGCATATCCTCACTAGGTAAAATTAGTGAAATGACACCCTTATTTCCATGACGACCGGCCATTTTATCTCCTACTGTAATTTTACGTTTTTGAGCAATATAAACACGAATTACTTTAGATACACCAGGCGCTAATTCATCAGTATCTTCTTTAGTAAATATCTTAATGTCATGAACAATACCTTCCCCACCATGCGGAACACGTAAAGAAGTATCTCTTACTTCACGAGTTTTCTCACCAAATATGGCATGTAATAATTTTTCTTCACTAGTAAGTTCAGCCATACCTTTAGGTGTTACCTTTCCTACTAATATATCATCATCTTTTACTTCTGTTCCAATACGAATAATACCATTTTCATCAAGATTTTTACGGCTTTCTTCACTAACATTTGGAATATCACGAGTAAATTCTTCAGGTCCTAGCTTAGTATCACGACATTCAATTTGGTAATCTTGAATATGAATTGATGTATAAACATCATCACGAACTAATCTTTCGTTCAATATAACGGCATCTTCATAGTTATACCCATTATAGTTCATAAATGCTACGGTAACATTTTTACCAAGAGCCATTTCTCCCATATCAGTTGATGGTCCATCGGCAATAACTTGATCTTTTTTAACAATATCGCCACTTCTTACTATTGGAACTTGATGATAACAAGTACCTGCATTACTTCTCTCATATCCATTTAGATAGTAAGTGTCATTACCACCTTTAGTTTTTACAATTATTTTTTTAGCATCTACATAATCAACTACACCATCGGCCTTTGCGATTACTACAGCACCACTATCTCGAGCTGAAATAGCTTCAATTCCCGTACCTACTAAAGGGGCTTCAGCTTTAAGTAATGGAATAGCTTGACGTTGCATATTTGATCCCATTAAAGCACGTTTACCATCATCATGCTCCAAGAATGGAATTCCTGCAGTAGTAATAGATACAACTTGTTGACTTGATACATCTATATAATCTACTTCAGTAGATTTTACCATTATATTATCACCACGATAACGAACTGGTACCATATCATCAATAAATTCATTATCATCAGTCAATTTAACAGTAGCTTGAGAAATATGATAATCAAGTTCTTCATCTGCTGTCATATATTTAATATCATCAGTTAATTTACCATTTTCTACTCGACGATATGGAGTCATAATAAATCCATAATCATTTACTCTAGCATAACTAGCAAGAGCAGTAATAAGTCCAATATTTGGTCCTTCTGGTGATTCAATAGGACATAATCTACCATAATGTGATGAATTAACATCTCTAACATCCATTCCTGCACGATCTCTTGATAATCCACCAGGTCCTAAAGATGAAAGTCTTCTTTTATTAGCAAGTTCTGCTACTGGATTAGTTTGATCCATAAATTGAGATAATTGACTGCTACCAAAAAATTCTTTAATAGCTGCAGTAAGAGGACGAATATTTATTAAAGTCTTAGGAGTTACTTCTTCAATTTCTTGAGTACTCATACGATCACGAATAACACGTTCAATACGAGTTATACCTACTCTAAATTGATTTTGTAACAATTCCCCTACTTGTCTTACACGACGATTTGATAAATGATCAATTTCATCATAATTACCAATTCCCTCATGTAAATTTAGATAATAAGATACTGAGGCATAAACATCAGATATAGTAAGTCTCTTTAAGTCAACTGTTTGATCATTACCAATAATTTTTACAATTTTATCAGGGTTCTTTTTAGAGAAAACCTTAACTATCTGAACTTTATTGTATGAATCTAAATCTTCATTAATTAAAACTTCTCTAACACCATAACCATCCTTAAAAATTGGTTTTAAAATTTCTAGTATATCTTTATCAACTTTAGTCCCTTTACTAACTATATTTTTTCCATCAACAACAATATCTTCGGCAAGAACGCATCCAAATAAACGATCAATTACATTTAATTTTAAATTAAATTTATATCTTCCTACTTTAGCTAAATCATATCTAAATGAATCGAAAAATCGAGAAATTAATTGATTTTTAGCACTATCTAAAGTAGATGGTTCTCCAGGGCGCAATTTAGAATGAATATCAATTAATGCTTCATCTGTATTTTTATTCGCATCTTTTTCGATAGTACGCACAATATAATCATCTTCATCAAACAAATCAATTATATCTGCATCACTTGATAAACCTAAAGCACGTAAAAGTGTCGTAATTGGTACTTTTCTTGTTCTATCTATACGACAATAAATAACATCTCTAGCATCAGTTTCATACTCAAGCCAAGTTCCTCTAGTTGGAATAAGTTGTGAAGTAATTGTAAGTTTTCCATTTTTCTTGTCAATTTCTTTACCATAATAAGCACTAGGTGAACGTACTAATTGTGATACAATAACACGCTCAGCACCATTTATTATAAATGTGCCACTTTCTGTCATTATAGGCATATCACCAAGGTAAATCTCTTGTTCTTTAACCTCTCCTGTTTCTTGATTAAAAAGACGTGCTTCTACTTTTAAAGGGGAAGCATATGTTGCATATCTATCCTTGCAACCTTTAATTGAATATCTAGGTTCTTCAAAAGAGTATTCACCAAATTCCAATGTTAAATTTCCAGTAAAACTTTCAACTGGAAATATATCATCAAAAACTTCTTTGATACCTTCAGTCATAAACCAATTATATGACTTTTTTTGAATTTCTAATAGATTAGAAAGTTCAATTGCATTTTTAGTTTTTGCATAACTTCTTCTTTCACGGTAATCACCATATTTTTTTACTGTATAAGCCACTTTTTCACCCCATAAACTATATTTTCTAGTAATCATATATTAGAAAGAATAATATATGTCGCCAATTTATAATTTTAGCAGAATAAATTCAATAAGTCAATGTTTTTGACATTTAAAAATATAAAATCCTTTATTTTTTTCTAATATTGTTACAATATAAACTTTTTCTAAATCTCTTTTTAAACTCTTGGCACCCTGATTTTTATTAATAACTAAATATAAATTTCCATCATCTTTTAAATAATTATTCGCTTGAAACAATATTTTATAAAGAGTATCTTTCCCAACTCTAATTGGGGGATTTGTTATAATACTATCATACTTTTTTTTAATATTACTATAAATATCACTTTCAAATATATTAGTTTCTACTTTATTTAATAAAGCATTCCGTCTTGCTAAAGCCAAAGCTCTTTGATTAATATCTACCATATCTACATCACAATTGCAGTTTTTCTTAATATATATTCCTATTGGACCATAACCACAACCAAAATCTAATACAGATCCTTTTATTTGCGTAATATCAATAGCTTCAAGTAATACCCTAGTACCAAAATCTAAATATTTTTTTGAAAATACATTGTTATCTGTATAAAAATTATAAATATTATTATTTATTTCAACATGAATAATTTTTTCATTACTTTTTGTATCTGTTTCTCTATCAAAGTAATAGCTCATTTTGCACCTTTTAATTTCTTTTTCATTTTTTTATCAACTGTTTTATGGCTTCTGTTTGTGATTCTACTAAAAGGCTTTTAAAAAACTTTTCTCTTAAATTGAAATATATTTCATACAAAGTATTAAGTGTATCTCTATTATGCCCATATCTATTTTTAGCAATATTTATTAAATATATAATTTTGTGATTATTTGCCCATGTATCATGATCTTTGATTTTTACATAATATTCTTTTTCAGTTTCTAAATCTTTATATAATTCAAACAATTCTGTAGGTTCTTTAGAATTATTAATATTTGATTTACCATAAGTAGTATCAAATTTATAATCACCTAAATAAACTAATATTTCATTGCTGTTTTCAGTTTTTAAAGCAATATCATTAAAAGCTATATTTATAGCATTTTCTTCTTTCATATTTTTAACTTGATCACATAATTCAAGATATCTTTTAACAGTTGGATTCTCTTGTAGAGACCTAATTTCATTTTTCTTCTCTATTAAAGACTTATGTTTTAATATTTGTTCATTATATAATTTTTTTCCTTCTATTATTTCTTTTTCTGTCATAACCATCCTTATTTATACACTTAAAGCCCATACTAAAAGTATAGGCTTAAAATCAATATTAATTATTTTAATTCAATAGTAGCGCCAGCTTCTTCAAACTTAGCTTTTAATTCTTGAGCTTCATCAGCACTAGCTTTTTCTTTAATAACTCCACCGTTATCAGCAATTGCTTTAGCATCTCCTAATCCTAAACCAGTTACTTCTTTAATTATTTTAATAACGGCAATTTTATTAGCACCACAGCTAGCAAGAACTACATCTTGTTGTGATGGTCCTTCTTCTTTAGCTTCAGCAGGTGCAGCAGCTACTGCTACAGCTGATGGATCAACACCAAATTCCTCCTTCATTAAATCTACTACTTCTTTAATTTCTAAAAGAGTCATTTCTTTTAGTGAATCTATAATTTCTTGTGCACTTAGTTTTGCCATATTATCTCTCCTCTCTTTTATTTTTCTAAATTTTTACTATGTAAATCTAAGCAAATTGCAAAATCTCTTACAATACCCATAAGGCCACTTGCAAACATTGTAAGTAATCCTTCTCTTGATGGGATTGTAGCTAATTTCTTTAATTCGTCAATTTCAGTAATTTTACCATCAACAATTCCTACTTTCATCTCTAAATTAGGATGTGTCTTGATAAAGTCGCTTGCTACTTTAATTGGTTCTATCATATCTTTTCCAAAAACAAATACTTTAGGACCATTTAAATCTTTCTCTAAATCAATATTTAAAGTTTTTAAACTACGAGCTACTAATGTATTTTTATAAATTTTCAATTCTGAATTTGATTCTTTTAACTTTCTTCTAAGTTCCATTGTCTCTGCAACAGTTAAACCATTATTTTCAAGTAAAATAAATGATTCAGAATTTTTAACATTCTCAGTAATTTCATCAATTATTTTTTGTTTTTGCTCAAGTATTTTTGGATTTGCCATGTTCCACCTCCTTAAAATTGCCGTAAAAAAGTCCACAAACAACCGTGGACTTTAAAGTTCTTAAAAAATTAAGTTCCTCGGTAGGACTTACTTCGCCTACTGTCTACGGTAAATTTCCAATTGCACTAATTATAGCACATTATTTTTTATTTGTAAATATTAAATTGCAAATTCTGTTTCATCTAATTTAATACCAGGTCCCATTGTAGTTGAAATAGTAATACTTTTTATATATTTACCCTTTACTACACTTGGCTTAGTTTTTACAATTAATGAAACAAACGCTTCTAAATTACCAAGTAATTTTGAAGCATCGAAAGATGCCTTACCAATAACTACAGCTACATTACCATAACTATCAGCACGATATTCTACACGTCCTTTTTTTACATCTTCCACAGCCTTTTTTACATCCATTGTAACAGTTCCAGTTTTAGGATTTGGCATTAATCCTTTTGGACCTAAAATACGACCAATTTTACCTAAAGCTGGCATCATTTCAGGTGTAGCAATTAATGTATCAAATTCGAACCAATTTTCTTTTTCAATCTTATCAATTAAATCAGTATCTCCAACAAAATCAGCTTTAGCCTCTTTAGCAGCTTTAGCTTGTTCACCTTTGGCAAGTACTAATACTGTCTTATTTTTTCCGATACCATTAGGAAGTACAGTTGCCCCCCTTAATTGTTGATCAGATTTTTTAGTATCTAAGTTCAAATTCATAGATAACTCAACTGTTTCATCAAATTTAGCACTAGCAAGTTCTTTTACTAATTTAATAGCTTCTTCTTTAGTATATTTTTTACTCTTATCATACTTGCTAGATATTTCTAAATATTTTTTTGATCTTTTCATATATCCTCCTTTATATTTTTATGCGGATTTATATGTTAGTAATTAATCTTCTACTTTAATACCCATGTTTAGTGCTGTACCAGCAACTATTTTCATGGCTTCTTCAACTGTATAACAGTTTAAATCTGGTAATTTTGTTTCTGCTATTTCTTTTAGTTGATTTTTTGTAATTGTTGCAACAACTTCATTTTTTCCCTTTGCAGATCCTTTTTTTAATTTAGCAAATTTTTTTAATAAAAATGCTGTTGGTGGAGTTTTAATTATGAAAGTAAAGCTTCTATCATCAAATACAGAAATCTCTACTGGTAATATATCTCCCATTTTATCTCTTGTCGCATCATTATATTTTGTACAAAATTCTTGTAAATTAATTCCTACTGGGCCCAATACAGTTCCTACTGGAGGAGCTGGTGTTGCTTTTCCTGCTGAAATTTGCAAATTTATCTTTTTAACTAATTCTGCCACGAAAAACACCTCCTAATTTTTGTTTTTCATTTATATATAAATTTTTTATTGTGGTACAAATGCTCCGCATAACACAAGCTTCCACTTAATAAAAAATAAATATAGCCATATAATCATATCATAAAAAAATTTTTTTGTAAATGTTTTTAAACTTTTTCTATTTCATCAAAACCAATTTCAACCATAGTTTCTTGACCAAATAAATCTAAAGCAACTTCCAACTTCTGTGCCTTCATATCAATCTTCTTAACTTTACCAAACATATTGGCAAATGCACCAGTTGTAACTTTAACATTATCATCTACTTTTAATTCTTTTTCAATATCTATTCTACTCATATTCATATTGCCAAGAATCTTATCAACTTCTGGTTTTGTTAATGGAAATGGTTTGGCCCCTTTTCCTGATGAACCTATAAATCCCGTAACACCTGGAGTATTACGAACAATAAACCATGCTTCATCAGTCATAATCATCTCAACTAAGATATAACCGGGAAACATTTTTACTTTTTTTTCTTTTTTAGATCCATCTTTAGCTGTTTCTACAACAGTTTCTTCTGGGACAACTACACGAAATATATAATCTTCCATTCCCATACTACTAGCACGCATCTCTAATTTCTCTTTAACCTTATTCTCATGACCAGAATAGGTGTTGACAACATACCATTCTTTTTCCATTAAAACACCTTCACTAATAAGCCAATAACACTATCTACTAATGTAAAGAATGCCATAAAAAACACTATAGATACAATAGTTGCTGTTGAATAAACAACCATTTCTTTTTTCTTTGGCCATCTAACCCTTTTTAACTCTTTTTTTACGCTAACAATAAATCGTGCTATTTTTTTCATTATTCACCTTCTATTTAATTAAAATAAAAACACCTCTTTGTGTCTACCAAAATAATAGCACACAAGAGATAATTTGTCAACATTATATTTTATTTTGTTTTTCTATAAATAGCAACACTATCTAAAGACTTATTACCATTATTATTAAAATTGTCAACTGGAATAAATGAAAGATTATCTAAAACTTTAGTAAATGCTAATTTTT
>CANPWK010000020.1 GCA_947584105.1 uncultured Bacilli bacterium | reverse complement strand
ATATTATTTTGAGCTATTTTGTCCATTTGTTTTATGCCCTTGGTTTGTCTTTTAATAATATTGCTAGCTATTAAGGCCAGTTTTTTATCATTAGTATACTGTAATAAATTTTCACACATATAAATAGCCGCTAAATGATTGGGAATCATGCAAGCAATAAAATACATAGTTATATCGTCATTTTGAGGATATATCAACATTTTCTCACTCATATTTTTTAAAATATTATCAAACTTAAAAAAATAATTATTAACATCTAATATTTGATTACCCATATGTCAAACACCTAATATATTTTATACTATTACCTTTAAATGGTTACAAAAAAAAACGTTTATCAACGTTTTAATAATTAAGCTGAAATAGCAACTATTTTAACATCATATTTACCATTGGGACTTTCAACAGAAACAATATCACCAATTTTTCTACCTAAAATTGCACGAGCAATTGGAGATTCATTGGAAATTTTATTATTAAAAGGATCTGCCTCTTTAACTCCTACAATAGAATATTCTTCTATATCTTGATCTTCCACATATTCTATTTTTACTTTTGTTCCAATTGATACTTCATTAGTATTAACATTTTCAATAATTTTAGCATTTTCAAGCATAGACTCTAACTCTTTAATTCGAGCTTCAATTTGTGCTTGCTCTGTTCTAGCAGCATCGTATTCAGCATTCTCACTTAAATCTCCTAAAGCACGAGCCTCTTTCAAAGAATTGATAACTTCTGGTCTTTTAACCTGAATTAGATTATCAAGTTCCTCTTTCATTTCATTTAATCCATCTATAGTAACATAAATTTCTTTTGTATTTGTCATTCTCTCACCTCATATTTATATTTTACAAACTTACAAAATAATACTATATTTTAACTATTTTGTCAATCTTTTTTTATTCTAATCATATCATCTTTTTCAAGTTTTTCATCAATATATATTTTTACTATTTGTTTTGGATGCCTAACTATTTCTATTATATTGTTATCTTCATCATATATTTCTTTAATTTCTTTAGTTATTATATCCCTATTTGGTGAAAATATTTCAACAATATCACCGCTTTTAAAGTAATTTCTCTGTTCAATTGTCGCTAATTTAGTTTTTTTGTCGTATGATTTAACAATTCCTAAAAAATCTTGATTTGATATCTCTACTCTCCCGTTATAATAACTACAATTATTATCATAATTGCCATTATAAAATTGACAAGTAGAATCTCGATTAGCACAAGCAGATAAAACTTTTTTATCTTTTATATTGTATTCAATAGTATTACTATGTTTACAACAATTATCAATTACCTTGCGATAAATTGAAATAACTGTTGCAAGATAATAGCTAGATCTCATTCTTCCTTCTATTTTAAATGATTTGATTCCTATGCTTATCATATCTTTAATATATTCAATCATAGACAAATCTTTACTACAAAAAGTAAAATTATCATCTCCTAAAGCTTTTTTCTTTTCATCTAATAATGTAAAATTCCATCTACAAACTTGACTACAACCACCACGATTGGCATCTCGCAATGTAAAAAAATTGGACATAACACATCGGCCACTAATACCTGCACACATTGCGCCATGAATAAACGTTTCAATTTCTACATGAGTTTTAGAAATAATATCCTTTATTTCTTCACGATTTAATTCTCTAGCTAAGACAACTCGTTTAATTCCCTCATTTTCGAAAAATTGGACAGTCTTATAATTCATAGTAGAAGCTTGTGTTGATAAATGAATATCTAAATTATATTTTTTAGCGTACTTAAATATGGCTGGATCACTAATTATTAAAGCATCTACTTTAAGTTTGCTCAAACCTTCTATTGCAGTTTCTATTTCTTGTAAATCTTCATTATGTAAAACAATATTAACAGTAACATATACCTTTTTCCCTAAATTGTGTGCATAATTTACTGCTTCTTTTATTTCTTCAAATGTAAAATTAACTGCATTGGCTCTAAGACTTAATTTTTCATAGCCAATATATACAGCATCTGCGCCATATTTTAAAGCTATTTTTAAGCGTTCTAAATCACCAGCTGGTGCTAATAACTCTACCATTTTTTCACCCTACTAACTGTTTTGGTATGAAAGAAAAAATCTGATGTATTTTTTATTATATTGTCTATTTTTTTAGAAGATTCTACTACATTATCAATATTTAAATTATTAATTATCTGCAAAACTTTATGAAACTTTACATCTGATATTAGAAATCCGTTACATACTAAGTAATCTACATTTATTTTAAAATAATCTAAAATACCATTAAATACTGCTTGTGAGAATACATATGTATAATCACTATCAATAATTGGATATTCTAATCCTTCTTTTTTTATGTAATATACTTTTGATTCATTTGCAATGCCAAATTGTTTTAAATAGTTCTTAACAATATGTCTTTTCGATACAAACATAGGCAAATATCCAAAAATATTAGTCATTAATTTAACTTTAGTATTTTTTGCTATCTCATTAATTTCATCTAAGGTAATATCACTTGATACATAAGCATAATTAACTCCAAATTGATGCCAATAATTAATAGTGTCATAATTAGTTGTTAAATGCTCTTGTGCCCATACTAAATCATATTTTAAATCATCCTTATATGTAACAAATGCAACATCACTATATAAAACTCCCTTAATTGGATAATCATTTAAATATTTTAATACTTCTTCTAATTTATCAATATTTTTATTTTCAATATTTTTATTCATAGAAATAAAAATTTCTTTATTCTTTAATAAATTACAAAAATATTCTAATTCATCTAAGGTAATTTTAAATAGGCTATTTACACTATAATCTTGTAAACTTAAAATAACTCCATCAATCAAGTCTATATTATCTTTAATTTGATTTAAACTGTTTGGCATAATTAAAATCATTAAATCACCTACAAAAAAAGCGCCTCTAAAGACGCTTAAAATATTATCACAATTTATCATATTTGTCAATATTACTTTTTCCCAGGACAAGAACTCATTTTTTTATTATTACTTATATTATAACAATTACCATAACCATCAGTATAATATGATGAACCCTTACAATCTCCATTTAAGAAGCATTTAAGACATTGTCTCATACTTGATTGTTCAGAATTATCTGCTACTTTATCAACCACAAATTGGAATATAGAAATAGTAAAGAATATAATAACAGCAGCTATAACTTTTTTAATTAAAGAACCACGAGCTTTCTTTATTTCATCTTCTTTTTGGGATGCAATTGCTTTTACTAATTGAAACATTCCCATAATAATTAATACAATAGGAGTAACAGTTTTTAATGCCATTATAACATATGAAGTCAATTGAGGTGCTACTTTTGGAATATCATAAGCAGCATTTGCACCAGTACCACAACTTATATAAGCAAGACCATTAGGACTACAAAAACCATATTTTTCATTCCAAGCACATCCAAAATTATCACCTGTTGAACTTTTACCTACTTTACAAGTGTTTTTATCTTTGAAGCCGGCACAACTATCAGCTGCAGGATATTTTGAATTATTATCATTTTCATCTTTTCCAGATGTCTTATTAATAGATTCTGATGTTAGATTAATATATGAAATAGTTTGTTCAGTTGGTATTTTTTCTTGATTTAAACTATTCTTATCATTGACCAAATAATAATGATCATCATTTGAAATTGTAAATGTAGATATATATTTTGGACAAGTTTTAGAATTTTTAAACCAGTTTTTTGCATCAAAAGAAGTGTAATCATTGACATTTCCCCAATTTCGAATTGTTGTTGAAGTATACCACCCATCATCTTCTGTTTGGAGTATAGCTTTAATAGTATAAGATTTATCAATATTTACATAATAATTGGCAGGTTCACCATTAAATGTTGTAAAATAAGAACATTGTATTAAAATATCCTCACAATCATTAAATAAATATTTTTGGCCAGTTTTACAAAAGTCTTTAGTTTCTGCTTTAATATTTGATGAAAAGACTAAAAATAATAATGCAAATACTATCAATTGAAGATTTTTTTTCATTTTTCCTCCTTTATTATTTCTACTATATCACCTGATTTTAATAAATGTGCATTAGCATCATCTGTATCTAAATGTAATTCAAAAAAGGATTGGCTAGCTACTTTTAAATAAACATTAGTAATAATTCCACCCTTTTCACCAGGAATTAATACATTTACTTTACCCACATTATCTAAGTCATATAATTTCACTTGACTAGGTAAGATATGAATATGACGATTAGCTATTATACAACATTGTTTTGTTAAACTACCATTTGGTCCTAATATTGTAATTTTTGAACTATCTTCTAAATCACCAGAATTTCTAATTGGAGGATTTAGACCTAGTTTATATGCATCAGTTTTAGATATTTCAACTTGAGTATATTCTCTTACAGGTCCCAATACTCTAACATTTTTAATTTCTGATTTTTCTGTTTTTATAGTAACTACTAAATCTGTCTTAAATTGGCCTGGCTGATTTAAGTTTGAAATATTATTTAATTGGTAATCTTTGCCAAATAAAACTTCTAAGTCCTCTTGATTTAAATGAACATGTCTATTAGAAACACCTACACTTACTTTCATATTATCACTCACTTTTATATAATTGTATCATATTTTAATATTATTTACCATATGTTTTAAATGAAAGGATGGATTTATGAATAATAATTATTTTAAAGAATTTCCTGGTAATCCCTTATATAATGGAAATACAAAGGTTCCAAATCAGACTACTGCACCCAATTATTCAAGTTTTATTCCCAATGAAGAATCATACATAGAAAATATTTTAAGATTAAATAGAGGTAAAAAAGTATCAGTTTACCAATCTTTTGCAGATGCAGGAGAATGGAAAGATAGAATATTTACTGGTATTATTGAACAATCTGGTAAAGATCATATTATTTTAAGTGATCCGACAACCGGTAATTGGTATTTATTATTGATGATTTATGTAGACTTTATTAAATTTGAAGAAAATATAAATACAAGTCAAGAATTTTATCCACAAAGCAACTAAAATTATAAATTTTATTTGCTTTTTTTTAATTTATTGGTATAATGTTATTAGGGTGATAGTATGGTTACTTTAATAGTTGTACTTTTAATATTAATTACAGTATCTATTTCACTAGTAGTAGGAGTGACTACTTACAATCATTTTCAAGACTTTATTATTAGAATTAATGAAGCTGAAGAAAGTATTGATGCCGTATTAAGAAAAAGATTTGATCTTTTAAATAAATCCATAAGTATTATTAAAAATAATACTAAAGAAGATAAAGTATTAGAAATCATTGGTAAATTAAAAAGTAAAAAATTAACTAATTATGAATTAGACAGACAGCTATATGAAGCAATTAATGAATTTAACTCATATAAAGAAAAATATGATAAATTAAAAACTTGTGAGGCATACTTAAAAATAGATATTAATTTATTTGAATCAGAATCAGAAATTGTTGCTTTAAGAAAATATTATAATGATATAATTACTGACTATAATAAATTAGTTCGAAATTGTCCATCCAACTTTGTAGCAATTTTAAAAAAATATAAAGTTAAACCATATTTTGATGGCAATGAAGTTGATGTTGAACATACAGATTTTAACTTATAAAAAAAAGCAAGTTTGATGTCTTATAAAGACAATTCAAGATTTGCTTTTTTTGTGGATTGATTTAAAAAATAGTAATAACAAAATAAACCCAAATAAAGATATTCCAATAAATATGTAATCAGTATTTAATTTATTATTAACCTTTTTTATTTTTTTATCTGTTTCTTGTAATTTGATTATATATTCGCCATCTTTAGAATAAGAATAATGTTCTCGTGCATATTTAGCTAAATATTCAGGATTATTAAGTTCACTTAATTCAATTTCTAAATTTTCAGCTTCTTTTTTTAATTCTTTATATTCAACTTCCAAATTATGCTTTTTAGTATTTAAATCATAGATTTGATAAAGTTCATAACATAATGTAAATAAAAAATAAAGAATACAAAATAATGATATTAGTCCAAACACGCCTAATCTTCTTTTTGTAGCCTTTGTAACTTTTCTTTTAGTCATGCTACCACCTTATTTATTCTATCACTTTTTTATCTTTTTTTCAATTATCTTAATTATTAAATCATAAGTAATAAAACCAATTACAATTGCTATTATAGAATAAAGATGAAAAATAATATAACCAATTTTGTCGATTGCTACAAAATAAATAACAGCAATTATGACTATTAGTAAAAAAGTCAAAATAAACTGATAAAATTTATTTAATTTTTTAATGATAGGATATACTACATCTAACAGAATAGAAAATAAGAATCCATAAATTAAGGAAAAAACTAATAATTTTATTTGTGTAGTCAGTTCAATCATTTAAATAATTTACTAAAAATACTTTCATCTTTATTTTTTTTATTAATTGCATCTGTATATGTTAAACTATCAATTTTTCCTTTTATTGATACATCACCTTGATAAGTATCTAATTTAACTATTTCTAATTCTGAACCTTTTATGTTCATAAAACCCATAATTGTTTCTAACATAAATTCATTATCATTAAAATTTTCAATCTTTTTAACACCGGTAATATTAATATTATTTCTCTTAACTATATTTACTATATGATTACTTGATATTATTTCCTTATCCATATATCCTCCCAATACAATTTATGCATAAAAGATATATATATGAATAAAGATCACTTACGTGATCTTAAGATATTAAACATTGTGGATTAGCATCAGTACCACTAATTTTATAACCTGATGGGCACTTATATGTTATTTTAGCAACATCTACCAAATTACCTACTTTACTACATTGCTTATTTTGTTGTGTATAGCCAGTTGGACATTTATATGTATTAGTTTTACTAGCAGATGTAGCTACTTTACAACTGCTTCCAACTAAAGTTCCACTATTGCAGTAATATGCATATTCATATTTCATATTGGCTGTTTGAATACAATTATTTCCTGATTTCTTATAGCCTGATGGGCAAGTAATATTTAAAGTAACTGATTTTGTATCAACACATTTACCATTAGAATATTTTCCAGTTGCACAATAATTTTTATTATATTCATATTTTAAAGAAGTTGTTTGAATACATTTATTACCTGATTTTTTATATCCTGATCCGCACTTATATGTCTTATTAGCTGACTTTGTAATTTTACATGTCTTATTTGTATTATTTATTGTTCCACTTTTGCAATAATATGCATATTCATATTTTAAAGAAGTTGTTTGAACACAATATTTGCCAGATAATTTTCCCTTAGAACAGTAATATTTATTAGTAGATGGAATTTTTGAAGCAGCTACTTTCTTTTGACAAGTTGCACCACCTACTTTAGTATATCCATTTGGACAATATGAATAAGTTGTTCTTTTTGATGCATTAGTATATTTTTCACACCAGTATGCAGTAGAACTAGAACCTTTTAATATATAACCACTTGAACAGCTATAGCCAACAGCAGCTGGAATTGATTTTTGACAAATCGCACCGCCTACTTTTGTATAACCGCTTGGGCAATATGTACTTCCCGTTTTCTTAGATGTTGGATTGGATACTTTTTTACAAGTTGCCATCATATTATTACCACCTTGTCTAGTATATCCATTTGGACATTTCCATTCTTGTTGTGCCTTTGTAGATTTTTGACAAGTTGCATTACCTATTTTAGTATAACCATTTGGGCAATATGAATAAGTTACTCTCTTACTAGCTTGTACGAATTTATTACATTGAAGTGTCCCATTCACTTTTATTGGTGAAGTACCTTTTGGGCAAACATATTCTTGAGTTAATACTGCATTAACTACTTCTTTTGCATAGCATTTTTTATTATTTAAAACTGTTCCACTTGGACAACTATATGATACTATTGGAGATGTAACTTTATCTAATTTACTAGCAGAAAGTGCATTCTGATATATAGTTTTTTTACATTTATTTTCACTATTTTTAGTATAACCACTTGGGCAAACTGTAACTCTACCAATACGTTCATATGATTTACCATAAGTACCAATTACAGCATTCTTATTAAAATATAATTCTAAAATTTGGTAATCAACTGAAGTTACGTTAGAATTATTATCTATATCAGCGGCCGCTTTTTGATCACTGGTAAATGTTGTTCCATTATAAAGATAATTTTTTAATAATGTATAATCATTTTGACTAACTAATCCATCATTATCTATATCACCAATAATTAATGGATTTTTTATTTCATCTTTGGAACACAATTTTTTATTGACATCCAATTTATAAGTCGAATCTTTACAATACCATTCCACTACAGAATTACCCATTAATTTTGATAAACCTCCATTAATGGCAATTAATATAGCTGCTACTATAAAAACAACTAAAAAAGATGGTAGCAAAATTTTGATTATTTTTTTATTTCTTCTTTTTTTTAATTCTTCATTACTTGGTCTTCCTACATGATTCATATCATCACTCCTTACATCTTGGTACCACATATACCTATACCTTACATTTTATATATTAACATAAAAATTTAAAAAATAAAATATATTTTTCACTATTTTTTCACATAAATATATAATTGTGTAAAAAAATGTAAACTTTTGTAAATAAAAAGATTACTCATAAGAGCAATCTGCTATTTTTTATTATTTATTGTATTCTGTAAGAATAACATCATTAAATAATTTTCTTGTTTCAGAATTTATTGGATATGCAATATCTCTACTACTTCCATCTTTTAATTTTGTATATGGCATTTGTAAAAATAATCCATTCTTTCCATCTATTATTTTAATTCCAGAAACTTTAAAACAATCATCAATAATTACTGATGCAATTCCTTTAAGTTTTGTTTCATCATCAATTCTGTATAAATTATCAAGTGTTACTTTCATATAAACCTCCAAATCTTTCATAATAAGTATATAATATTTAATGTTAAAAAGTCAATACTTACTTAAATTTCTTTTTATGTCTTTATTAATATCTTTTTCTTTTAAAGCTTCTCTTTTATCATAATTTTTTTTACCCTTACCTATACCTAATAATACTTTAGCTTTATTTTTAGAAAAATATATTTTTAATGGTACTAAAGTAAATCCTTTGACAGCAATCTTATCTCGGATTTTTAAAATTTCTTTTTTATGTAATAATACTTTTCTATTTCTTTTTTCTGCATGATTGAATATATTACCATTTTCATAATGACTTATATGCATATTTAATATATATACTTCGTTATTTTTTACTATAGCATAACTATCTTTAAGAGTTGCTTTACCAGCTCTTATTGATTTTATTTCTGTACCAGTTAATACTATTCCCGCTTCATAAGTATCAAAGATAGTATAATCATATAAAGCCCTTTTATTCTTTATTTCAATCATACTTGACCTCTTGTTTTACTATATCCATATATTTTTGTTGAAGCTGTTGATAATTATTTAAAATAGAATTATTTAAATTCTTAAATGGAATAACCTTATAATTAGTATCACTAGTAGTAGAATAAGTATATAAAAGATTGTAATCTAAATTTTCAAATGTTACTTTATCATTTTTAACTACTATATCCATTCCAACCATAAGACCAACTATTTTATCAATCCCCATTGGCCTTTGACCAGATAAAAAATTCCCTAGAGAGTATATAACTAAAGTATCATTAACATAATCAACTGGTTGAATAACGTGAGGATGAGAGCCTATAATTAAATCAACACCTAAACTAGATAAATACTTAGCTATTTCTTTTTCACTTTCTGTTGGCTCAAATACATATTCTTCTCCCCAATGCATAGACACTATAATTACATCTGCTTTATCCTTTATTTTATTGATATCTTCTTTAACTAAATCTTCATCATAAACATTTAATAAATATTCTTTATTTGCAGGTCTACTCAAGCCATTTGTCGTTGTGGTATATGCTAAAAAGGCATACTTAATTCCGTTTTTCTCATATACTTTTATATCATCACGTTCCTCTTTACTAGAATAAGTACCTGCTGTAATGACATTTTTACCTTTCCAATATTTATTGGAATAAAGTATTCCAGCTTCGTTTTTATCAAGAGTATGATTGTTAGCAAGACTTACTAGATTAAAGCCTATATCAACCATATTATCACCAATTTCATCAGGAGAATTGAATCTTGGATAATGAGATACTCCTAGATTTTTCCCACCAATAATTGTTTCTTGATTATAATATCTTAAATCATATTTTTCAATTAATGGTTTAACATCTTCAATCATTTTGCTAAAATCGTAAGTATTATTTCCTGTTCTAGCATCTAAATATACAGCGCCATGAATTAAACAATCCCCTACTGCAACTAAAGACATCCTTTTTTCAACATCTTTTTTTACTTCCTTTTTAGTTTCAAGTTTTTTATCATTTGATTTCAACTTTTCTTCATTATTTGAATTTAATCTCATTATATACATAATTCCTATTGTAATAGTTAATAAAATAAGTATTAATAAAATAAATGGTAATTTTTTTATTCTTCTTTTTTTAGATTTTCTTTTTTTCAATTTACATCACCCACTATATTCATATATTTACTTTCAATATTTTTATAATCCGATAAAATATCATCATTTAATTCACTAAAAGGAATAACTTTAAATTCTTTACTATTATTTGAATAAGAATATAATAATTCTTTTTTGATAACACTAATATTTTTATTACCATTTGTAATCGTTATATCTACGCCTACTAAAAGACCAATAGCAGGGTTAATACCTAATACTAATTGATTAGAAATAAAATTTCCTAAAGAATAAATTACTAAAGTATTTCCTATATATTCTATCGGTTGAACAACATGAGGATGCGTTCCAATTATCAAATCAACACCTAAACTTGATAAATAATTAGCGATTTCTTTTTCACTATTAGTTGGGGTATTAGTATATTCATCCCCCCAGTGCATGGCAACCATAATAATATCTGCTTTATCTTTAACTTTCTCAATATCCTCTTTTGCTTGTTCATTTGAATAGACATTGACTAAATAATCTTTATTGGCAGGTAAATTATTACCATTAATAGAAGTAGTATAAGCCAAAATAGCATACTTAATTCCATTTTTTTCATATACTTTTATATTATCACGTTCCTCCTTATTAGAATAAGTGCCAACAGCAATAACATCTTTACTTTTCCAATATTTATTAGAATAAAGAATTGCATTTTCTCCTTTATCAAACGCATGATTATTAGCAAGCCCAAAAATATTAAATCCTACATTTATTAAATTATCTCCGATAGAATCTGGTGCATTAAAAGTAGGATAGCCAGAGATTGGAAACTGATTTCCACCAATAATAGATTCTTGATTGACGTATTTTAAATCATAGTTTTTAATTAATGGTTTAATATATTCAAACATATCCATAAAATCATATGTCCCATCTGCTTTTTTAGCATCTTTTAAAACTGCATCATGGGTTAAAACATCCCCAACCATAACTATTGACATTTCTTTTTTGTCCACAGCTTTATCTTTAGATGTATTCTCTTTTACTGATTTATGATTATTAGATAATTTATTATTGTTATTAATAAAAAGTATTCCAGCCATTCCTATAATTATAATTAATAATATAATTATTGGCATCTTTTTAATTTTTCGCTTCTTCATATTATCACCATGTTTATTATAAACTAAAAAGAAACTAAAGTCTATATTTAGTTTCTAAGAAAATATTTCTGCTATATCACAGCTTGAATTATATAATCCAAATGTGCCTAACATAAAGTTAATAATTAATGGTACTAAGAATAATAAAGCCGCTACAATTAATCTTTTTATGAACTTACCTTGAGCTTTTTTCATATCATCTTCATTTTGTGATGCGATAGCTTTAATAAAATCTAAAATACTTAGTATTATGGCAATTACTGGAGCAATATATTTAGCCCATTTTAATACATTATATACTATAGATAAAACATCCTCTGTCAAACTACATTTAATTTTAGTTTCTATATTATCAATTGATATTTTACTTAAATCAGATGTCATATCTAAACATCTAGTCATACAAGCTTGCCCGTAATTTTGATTTTGTAAAACACTTTTACATAATCCTCTAACTAAATCCTCTTGTTCGTTATAATCCTTAGCAACTTTTGATAAGGTGCTCTTTACTCCAGATGAATTTTTACAAGTACCAGGGCTTTTTATACAACTATCATATAATTTTTTTAATTTTTTTAATTCATCTAGTTTAGTTTCATAGGAAGGACATG
>CANPWK010000019.1 GCA_947584105.1 uncultured Bacilli bacterium | reverse complement strand
AATGACTAGCAATTCTGATTTACCAATTGATTTTGTTGTTTGTAATAAAGCTGGTATTTTAGAGTCCTCATATTTTAAAGAAGATTATTATATTGTACCAGAATATATTATAAATCAACCAATAGATATTTATAATGATGATTGGCAAGATTTCATTCATACATATGATAATTATAATCAAAATTATCTAACTCAAGCTAATGATAGAACTTCATTTACAACAGATTTTGGACATTATACTCCAATATTAATTGCTTCAAGAGATAATAGATTATTGCAAAGTAAATTTGATATTGCTTATGGTTCACCTGATGCTATATATGAAAGGCCTATAAGAAAAGACGTAGCAAATAATAATTTTAATAGCATTCTTAATAAAGTATATAGAATTGATGCAATTCAGTTTTTATATGAATTAAAAAATTTAGATGAGTCTAAGAAAAGATATCAGCGAAAATCATTTACTGATATAGAGCAAATATCTGTATGTGACTATAGTTATCAAATTAAATTTAAAAATGGAGATACTTGTTATAATTGTATAAATATTTCGGATGATGATAAAGTTAAAAAGAAAATTAAATATTAAAAAGAAAATCATTTTTTTGGTTTTCTTTTTAATATTTTTTAATTGAATGATTTATTCAAAATATGTTGTAAAAAAATTTTTATTATGTTAAAATGATATTGTTATTACATGGCCTGTTGGTGAAGTGGTTTAACACATAGCCCTCTCAAGGCTACATACATGGGTTCAAATCCCATACAGGTCACCAATAAAAATGTATTCGGATTATTTCGAATTTTATATAAAATAGTTAGTTAATGATACTAACTATTTTTAGCAAATATTATTTATAATTTAATTAGATTATAAAATAGGCAGGGGATATTATGTCTAAGATATCAAATGTTATAACAATGTTAAATTTATTATCTAATGGCAAGAAATATAGTATAAATGAACTTTCTGAAATTTTAGAAGTTACTCCTAGAATGATTAGAATATATAAAAATGAATTAGAAAAAGCTGGTATTTATATTGATTCAATTATGGGCCCTTATGGTGGATATGTTTTAAATCAATCTATTAGAACGCCGAAAAGGAAATTTATAAAAGAAGATTATGAATTAATAGATAAATGCATAAATTTAACTGATAATAAAGAAGAAGTGGAAAAGTTAAATTTACTTAAAGATAAAATTAGAGGTATTTACATTGGTAGCAAGGCTGAAAAAAGGGAACTTAACTTAAATGATGAAGATTTAAACAAATATAATATTTTTGCACGTGCAATAAAGGAAAAAAGAAAAGTAAAGATATTATATTATTCTTATGGCAAAGGTGAATTTGAAAGAGTAGTAAATCCAAAAGATATGTTTTTATTTAATAATGATTGGTATTGTACGGCATTTTGTGAACTTAGATGTGATATGAGGCATTTTGATTTTAAGAGAATTAGAAAAATAGAATTATTAGAAGAAAAATTTTAAATTGACCATATATTTCCTCCTTAAATGATATTATGAGTTTAAGGAGGAATTTTTATGGATAAAGAAAATATGAATGATAACTTTAAAAGGTTAGAAAAGAGAGTTTTTGATTCAATTGCTAAAACAGATTTAAAAGCGATTAGAGATATTCTATCAAATATCAAAGAGCCAACACTTATAAGTGGTGTAGGAGGTAGTAATGTTGTTAGTAATTACTTATCTAAAGTGTTAAGCAGAAAAAATAATATAGTTTGTGAATCTATTACTCCAAGGGATATGCTTTATAGAAACTTAAATGGATTTAAAAATATAATACTTTGCAGTTATAGTGGAGATAATTATGGAGTGAAAATATCATTTAATAATGATTTAAACAAATATTTATTTTCAAGAAATAAATTAGATGGAGTTACAAATATCAATTATAATGTAGAAAAAGAGAAGAGTTTTATATCATTATCTGCGACACTTGTGCCTATGACTATTGCTCTTTTATATTACTCTGATGATTTAAGCAAAATAGAAGAAATATTAACTACATCTCCTAAATATAGTATAAGGAGAGGTGCTTTAAATGAATTACTAATCGGATATGATAGTAGTTGTGAAGACTTAATAAAACCACAAGAAATAAATCAATTTTTAGAAGTTTTGTATAATATACTTCCATTTTTTGCAAAACAATTTGGTAATGTGTATGAAATATTAAGCGGATATGAAACTAGCTCAGCTACACGTTTTTTAGAATCAACAATGACTGAAGCGGGATTATTTATTCCTGTAGTCCATGATAAATATGATTACTGTCATGGAAGAAGTAATTTAAATTACGAATATAGAAACAATTTAATATTCTTTGATAATGATAATGAATTAGACAAATATTATAAAAAAGTACTAAAAGATCAATATAGAAATATCATAAGCATCAAAAGAAGATACGATGATGATATTATAAATGATTATTATTTAACTTATATAAGTATGTTACTTTGTCAGGAATTTGCTAAAAGTTTAGATAAGGATTTATCACTTGTTAAATATTCACCATTAGTAAAAAAATTATATTATTATAAAGGAAAAATGTAATAAAAATTAGTGGCTTTAATTTTCTGTTATTAATTAGTATTTACAAATTATCAAAAATATAATATAATAATTACATAAAAGCGATGACGAGGTGGAATCTTCGAGCTATATATTAAAAGATCTTAGAAGTAAGGTGGGACCGCGATTAATTTGCCCTTACTATCTAGGATTTTTTTAAAATTTTAAAGATTATTGGAGGTAATTATGCAAATAAGTATGGAAGATTTAGTTAAATTTTGTAAGCAATATGGTTTTATATTTCAAGGTAGTGAGATATATGGTGGGCTTGCTAATAGTTTTGATTATGGACCTTTAGGCTGTGAATTAAAGGAAAATATTAAGAAAATATGGCATAAAAAATTTGTTCAAGAAAATAAAAATATTTATAGTCTTGATTCAGCTATTCTAATGAATCCTAAAGTTTGGGTGGCATCTGGACATGTGACGAGTTTTTCAGATCCTTTAATAGACTGTAAAGATTGTAAAACTAGGCATCGTGCTGATAAATTGATTGAGGAATTTACTAGTGGATTAGAAACGGGAGATGGATGGTCTAATGAAAAGTTAGAAACTTTTATTAAAGAAAATCATATTCCTTGTCCAAAATGTGGTAAAAATAATTTTACTGCAATCAGAGAATTTAATTTATTATTTGAAACTAATATGGGAGTTACTGCCGACAAAAAGAGTAAAGTTTATTTAAGAGGGGAAACAGCTCAAGGAATTTTTGTTAATTTTAAAAATATTGAACGTAGTAGTCGTGCTAAAATACCATTTGGAGTAGCGCAAATCGGTAAAGCTTTTAGAAATGAAATAACTCCTGGTAATTTTATTTTCCGTATGCGTGAATTTGAACAAATGGAATTAGAATTTTTCTGTAAGCCAGGTGAAGATATAGAATGGTTTAATTATTATAAAAATTTTTGTATGGGTTTTCTAAATGATATTGGTATAAAAAAAGAAAACTTACGTTTTGCTGATCATAAAAAGGAAGAATTAGTCTTTTATAGCACTGCCACAACAGATATAGAATATAAATATCCAATGGGATGGGGAGAATTATGGGGAATAGCTGATCGTACAGATTATGATTTATCAACTCACATGAAACATTCTAATCAAGATTTAAGATATTTAGACCCAGAAACAAATGAAAAATATTTACCATATGTTATTGAACCTTCTTTGGGTGTTGATAGGCTATTTCTTGCTGTAATTAGTGATGCTTATACTATAGAACAATTTGATGGTAAAACTCGTGAAGTATTAAAAATTCATCCCGCTTTAGCCCCTTATAAAGCTTGTATATTACCATTAGTAAAGAAAATACATGCTGAAAAAGCATTAGATATTTATAATTTATTATCTAAGCAATTTATGGTTGATTATGATGATTCTGGTTCTATTGGAAAAAGGTATAGAAGAGCTGATGTAATTGGTACCCCATTTTCTATTACGATTGATGATAATACTTTAAATAATAACAAAGTTACAGTTAGAATGCGTGATACTATGGAGCAAATTACATTGGATATTGATACTTTACAAGATTATATTTTAAAAAAGATTCAAATTTAAAAGGCTATAAGCCTTTTTTTATACTATTAATTATATTTTGATGCATATTATTATCACTATTATTCCATAATATTTCAAAAAAAACCCCTAAACCAGGTAAAGTTATTTCATCCTTATCATTAATTGCACTTTCAATTGAATTATTAATTTCTTCTATACTATTGTCTTTAAAATTAGCTTTAATACTTTTCCTTATATCAATATTCATAAATTCTCCTTTCATAATATATATTGTAAAAAAAAGATAAATTTATTCAAAAAAAACATGGTTTATACCATGTAATAATTGGAGTCTGTATAGCTATTATTATTGTTGTTATTGCTATTATAATTATTATTCATCATTTGTTCTAGTCTATTTACTTTATTTTCTAAGGCATTTAGTCTAGATTCAATGCTACTTATTTCACTATTAGTTCCACTAGAATAATATGGTGTAGTTTGTGTTTGATATGGTACTGGTATTGGTTGATTCATCATTGGCATCATTGGTGTTGGATAAATAGGATACATTCCACAATTTCTTTTATCTTTCATAATCCACCTCACAATATTATATGAAACTAAATTTGAAAAATACAAAAATATTGAAAGATGTTATCTATTTTGTTATAATAATTTTGGTGATTTGATGAGACTTAGAAATGTTAAAGGTGCAACAGATATAATTAATGCTTCGCCATATATTATAAAAGAATATTTAAATTATAAAGGGACTTTTAAAAATTTGTTTGTAAATGATAACCCATTAGAAATAGAAATAGGAATGGGGAAGGGAAATTTTATAATAAATAAGGCTCTTAATAATCCTAATGTAAATTATATTGGAATAGAAAAATATGATAGTGTAATTGTTAGAGCTGTAGAGAAATTAGCAAATCTTTCTTTACCTAATTTGTTATTAATAAAAATGGATGCTACTGAAATAGATAAAGTATTTGATAAAGAAATAGATAAAATATATTTAAATTTTTCAGACCCATGGCCAAAGAATCGTCATCATAAAAGGCGTTTAACTGATGAATATTTTTTAAAAAAATATGATAGAATTTTTAAAAATAAAAAAAATATTATTTTTAAGACTGATAATAGAAAACTTTTCGAATTTTCTCTTAAATCATTAGTTAATTATGGTTATAAAATAATTAATATTAGTTTAGATTTACATAATGATGATTATGATAATATTACAACTGAATATGAAGATAAATTTTTAATTAAAGGTTTTAATATATATATGGGGGAATTTACTAAAAATTAGACAACAAGTTTACATTATAAAAGTGTAAACTTAAAAAAAATGTTATATTCACCTGTTTCTTTGTTATAATAGAGTAAAAGGAGAAATACATGAAAAAAGGCTTCGTATTATTATTTGCACTATTACTTACTGCTTGTTCGGTAGTTAGAATTGATACGAGCAGTTTAAATAATATTGTTGATGTAGTATTATCTAAGCATAATACGCTTTATAATGCTGATGGTCAAGGTTATAAATATTATATTCCTTGTGGAGTTACACATATCGATACGGATGATTTAATGCAAACTTTATATTATAAAGGTGAATATTATTATCTTTACGTCGATATTGTAAGTTATTACTATAAAACTAATATTAAATTTAAAAAAAGTGATGATGCATATTTTTATAAAAAAATAAAAAATAAAAATCAAGAAGGCTATGTAGAAGTTACTAAAAAGGATAATTTATACTATGTTAATTTTTATTATAATTATGCCCGTATTGAATCTATGGTTACTAAAGAAAACTTAAATAATACAATTTTAAATGCATCATACATTTTGTCAACAATTCAATACGATAGACATATTATAAAAACAATGCTTGATGATGATTATTTAAAAAATAAAGCTGGTAAGTATGATTTATTTACGACAGATAGCAAGCAAGAAACATTTGTTTTAAAATAAAATGAAAAGGAGAAATATATGAAATTTTTAGATAAAGTAAAAAACATGTTCACAGAAGAAGTAGAAGAGGAGCAACCTACAAACGAAGTGAAAGTTGAACAAATAGTTCCTGAACCAAGAAAAGAAAATAAGATTGCTGATGAATTTGAAGAAATAAGAGAAAAAGAAATTAAAAAAGAAGAGAAAAAACCAGTATTTTTTACGGATGATGATTTTAATGATTTAGATAATTATTTTAAAAAAGAAAAGGAAGAAAAAGTAATAGTCGAAGAAAAGAAAGACAAGGTAAGATCTAATGAAGTTAGTATTAATAAATCTTCACGATTAAATGATTATGATCCTGTAAAAAGTGCCGGAGATTACTTAAATAAATATAATGAAGAAGAAAAGGTTCCATATCAAGGGAATACTGTTGAAGAAAAAAAGACAACTAAGTTTAAGCCAACCCCAATAATTTCACCAGTATATGGTATTCTTGATAAGAACTATCATAAAGAAGATATTGTTAATAAAAAAGATAATAATTTTAAAACTAATGATTACTCTAGTGTGGATTCTGTTAGAGATAAAGCTTATGGAACATTAGAAGATGAATTAGAAAATACACTATTTGGAAGCAACTCAATTCTTTTTAATGAAAAGGATAAAAAAATAGAGAATAAAGATGATGATTTAGACTTTTTTGATGATTTAGAACAAGAAACATCATTAGATAAGCCTAATGAGGATTTAAGAGATTTAGAAAATATTACTATGGATATTGGTAAAGAATTAGATACTTTATTAAATAAAGATAAAAAAAGTGATACAGATTCTGATGATGACTTATTTAACTTAATAGATACTATGTATGATGGAGATGATAATTATGACAATTAATATAATAGATTTTTTAAAAATAGAATTATATATTTCTTTGATAGTTTTAGTTATAGTATTCATTATATTAGGAATAAAATTAATTAAGACATTTACTAAATTTGATGGATTACTTAATGATATTAACGATAAAATGAATCGAGTTGATAGTGCGTTTGAAATAGTTGGCAAGACTGCTGATTATATTGATTCAATAAGTAATTCTATTAGTAATGTTGTATTAAAATTAGTAAGAAAGTTTTTAAAAAAGAAAGGAAATGATACAAATGAAGAAGAATAAAAAATTAAGACATTTCGCTTTAGGTGCTTTAGTTGGGGCTGGAATAGGAGTTTTATTTGCTCCAAAAAGTGGTAAAGATACAAGAGAAGCTTTAAAAAATAAAATGAATGATTTAATAAATAAGGCTAAAGAATTAGATAAAGAAGATGTAAAAAATACAATTGAACTTAAAATTGAACAAATGAAAGAAGCTATTAGTAATCTTGATAAAGAAACAGTAGTCTCAGCAGCTAAAAAACAAGTTAAAAAAATTCGTGAAATGGGTGAAGAATTAGTTGAATATGTGGTAGAAAAAGGTACTCCAGCATTAGAAAAAGCAGCTAGTGCTGTTCGTTGTAAAGCTATTGATATAACTAAGGAAATATTAGGTAAATTAGAAAGCAAACAAGCAAAATAAGAGGTGAGTTATGAAAAATCTCAGAAGTAAAAAAAAGCTAATTATTATAATATCTTGTGTCATAATTTTTATTTTATTAATTGTACTTATTAAATCTATTAGTTCAAATAAGAAAGTAACTGGGGATAGATGTAGTGATGCTGATAATTATAGATTATCAAACAATACATTAAATAAAGCAAAAGATGTTATCAATACATTAGGTAATGTTAAAGACATTGATATTCATACGAAATTATGTACAGTTAAGATAATTATTACTTTAAAAGATGATGTTGAAATTGACAAAGTAAAATCTATGTCAAAAGATTTATTAAAAGCATTTACTGAAAAAGATTTAAAGTATTATGATTTTTCATTATATGTAGTTAGTGAAAATAAAGATAGTAAAACATATCCAATCAATGTAACAAAACATAATAGTAGAGATTCTTTTGCATGGTAGGGTGATTTTGTGAAAAAAAAAGGAAAAATAATTATATTAATAATTACATTATTAACAATATTATCTTTGTTTTTTTTATCTTATATTTTATTTAGACATAAACAATCATTAAGTATTGAAGAAAAAAAGTGGATTGATAATAATAAAAATGATGTAATAGATATATCTATTTTAAATAATATACCTGCATTAACTTATAATGGTAATGGAGTGGTTTTTGATTTTTTAGATTATATATCAAAAGAAACTAATTTAAGTTTTAATCCAACAGCTTTTAATTTAAGTGATACTAATTTAAATAATTATTTATTTACTATTAAAGATAAATTAGAAAAAAATGATTTGCTTTTTTATAGAGATAATTATATATTAGTTAATTTAGATGGTAGTGTTGTTAGCAATTTGGAAGATATATATAATTATAAAATAGCTATATTATCAAACGATCAAGAAAAATTTCAAAAATACTTTAATCAAACTAATCAATTAATTGGTTATAATACGCAAAGTGATTTATTTAATAAAGTTAAAACAGATGGAATCAATGCGATAATTTTATTAAAAACAGATTTAATGCAATATATTTGTAATAATAAATTGAATATTTCTTATCAATTCATTGGTGAAACTAAGGATTATGTTTTGACTTTAAATGGTGATACTAATTTAAATAGTATTATAACTAAATATTATGATAGATGGCATAACAATCATCTTGAAACTTCATATTTAAAGCATTTATTAGATGATTATTATGAATTTTATAATATTTCTAATTTAAATCAAACAGATTTAAAATCTAAGACATATGTTTATGGGTTTGTTGAAGATGGTATTTTTGATAGACTTTCTAAAGGTAATTTAGTAGGTATTAATAATATTATATTAAAATCATTTGCAGATTTTTCTAAAGTAGAAATTGAGTATAAAAAATATAATAGTATTAGTCAATTAATTGCTGATTACGAAAATGGTAAAATTGATATATTATTCAATAATATCAGTAGTAAATTAAAAAAAGATAGTTTTTATACTAAAACATCATTTCAAAGCGATATAGCTGTAGTATCTAAATATAATGTTTCAGTAGAAGTAAAAACTAAAGAAGATTTAAAAAATTATAAAGTAGTAACTATTAAAGATAGTAAGATTCAAAAATTTTTGAAAGATAATAATGTTAAATATACTACTTATAATAATGTTGAGGATTTATTCAAAAAAATTAATAAAGATAGTATTATTGTCTTAGATTTTAAAAATTTTGAATATTATAAAACTAGAAATTTTAAAAATTATAAAATTGATGCTATTTTAGATAATATTAATTATAATTATGTGATAAATAATTCTGCAAGTAATTCGACATTTATTTCTTTATTTGATTTCTATACTAATTATATAAATATGGAATCATTAATTGCAACCCATTATAATGAAATATCATATAAAACTATCAATTATACTTATATTTCTTTAATAGTTTGTATTATATTAGTATTCTTATTAGTATTAACTATTATTAATAAAATTAGATTATTTATTAAAAAATGTATTAATTCCCGTAAATCACATTTAACTAAAGAAGAAAAATTAAAATATATTGATCAATTAACTTCTTTAAAAAATAGGACTTATTTAAATAGCAAAGTAGAAGAATGGGATAATTCGGAAGTATATCCTCAATGTATAATAGTTATAGATTTAAATAATATTGCTTATATAAATGATAATTATGGTCGTGAAGAAGGGGATAAGATAATTTTACAGGCTGCTAATATATTGATAATGTCACAACTTCCTAATACAGAAATTATTAGAACGGATGGTAATGAGTTCTTAATATATTTAGTAGGATATCCTGAAAAAACTGTTATAGCCTATATTAGAAAATTAACTCGTGCTTTTAAAAACTTGGATCATGGTTTTGGTGCAGCTAGTGGTTATAGTATGATTACTGATGCTATAAAGACATTTGATGATGCAGTTAATGAAGCAACTATTGATATGCGAGATAATAAAGATGGTAATTAGCCATCTTTTTATTTTAATATTTTATATTGACATAATATTTTATTAGTTATAACATGAAATTGGTGGTAAAATGGATATTTTAAAAATCATAAAAATGAAAGATAATAAATATAAAATTATTCTTGATAATGGAAATATTATTTTAACATATGATGATGTTATTATTAAACATAATTTATTATATAAAAAAAGTCTTAATGATGATTTGATAAATAAGATAGAAAAAGAAACATTATATTATGATAATTATAATAATATTTTAAAATATGTTTTAAAGAAGATTAGATGTAAACATGAAATTAAAGATTACTTGAATAGTCTAGATTTATCTGATGATGATAAAGATAAAATTTGGGATAAGTTAAATTCATTATCATTATTAAATGATAAAATTTATACTAGTAGTTATATTAATGATAAATTTATGTTTAGTAAAGATAGTTTATCTAAGATAAAAAAAGATCTTTTAGATAAAGAAATTGATTTAAACATTATTGATGATGCTATAAATAATTCTGATTTTGATGAATATAAAAAGTTACAAAAATTGATTATTAAACGTATTAATACTAATAATAAGACTTCTAATATTTTATTAAAAAATAAAATAATTTCAGAATTTGTAAATTTAGGATATTGTAAAGATATGATTATAGAAATTTACGATAATAATAAAAAAGAAGATTATGATTTGTTATTAAAAGAATATAAAAAAACATATAATAGACTTTCTAAAAAATATCAAGATAATTTAGAATATAAAATTAAAGCAGCATTATTTAGTAAGGGTTTTGATTATAATAATATAAAAAAAGAAGATTTGTTTTAATCTTCTTTTTCTTCTGAACTAGTTGAATTAGAATTTGTAGTTGAATTATTTTCTTTAGTTGAATCTTCAGCGCTTTTTTTAGAATTTTCAATTGTTTTTTTGTATTCTTTGCTGATATTAGTATCATTAATTTTTAATTTGTATTTTTTTCTTAATTCATCCCAAGCTGTTACTTGTAATGTAGCATCGTTTGTTAATTTTTCTTTAGCTAAAGCAGTTTTAACTTCATCTTTAACATCTTTAAATTTAGTAGTTTTGCTTGATACTTTTAAGATAACATGATATCCATATTGGCTTTTTACTGGTTCTTTAGTATATTCACCATTTTTAAGTTCTTTAGCAGCATTATAGAAGTTTTCATCAACTTCTCCTTTAGAGAAATCTTTATATAATCCACCATCTTTGTATGTTGCTTGATCAGCTGAATTATCATATGCTAAATCTTTGAATTCTTTTTCTAATTTTTCGCTATCATCTTTAACTTTATCTAATTTTTTAATTAATTCTTCAGCTTGTTTTTTAGCTTCATCCTCAGTTGTTTCTTCATCAACTTCAATTAGGATATGTCTAACAGTTAATTTCTCTTTATAATTTTTTTCAAATTCTTTTTTTAGTTCGTCTTCGCTAATTTTATCTCCTACATATTTTTGAACAGCTAATGTTTTCTTATAGTCTTTTTTTACATATTCTTTAAATTCTTCTTCTGTTGATACTCCAGAAATTCCAACGTATTGACTTAAGAAATCTTCAAAACTTGTTCCATAATAGTCTGCATATTGTTTATAGTAATCAACGATTTCTTTAATTTGTGCCTCATCGTCTTTTGTAAATTCTTTAACATAATCATCTGCAATATGTTGATCAATAAGATTTATTAATTGGTTAGTACCATAACTATCTTTTAAATCAATATATAGATCATCAGTTGTAATTTTTAGCCCATCAACACTAGCAAGAACTTCGCTACCATCTTTTAGTTTAGGCACTTGCTTACTAATAGCTAAAAATACAATCATGCAAGCAAGAATTACAATAACTATGCAAGAAATTACAAATTCTTTTCTTTCCTCCCAGTTCTTTAAAATAATATTTTTGATTTTAGTAAATAAATTACTTTTTTCAACTTTTTTAGTACTTTTAACTTCAGGAATATTATTAACTGCTTGTTTTACCTCTTTTTTTTCAGTTTTATTAGGTGCAGCTTTTTTAACTTGGCTTACTTTTTTTGTATTGTTAGCCTTAGTTGCCTTAGCATTTTTTACTGGAGTTTTTTTTGTACTCTTAGTTGTTTTTTTTGGATTTTTTGTATCCTTATTCATATATTCTCCTCCCTATAATACGATGTAACCTGCATCATACAAGATAATAATATCAAAAAAAATATAAAAAAACAACAATTTAGCGCACAAATTCAAAAATTTTTCATAAAATACTATGAAAATAGCAAAAAGGAGGAAAGATTTTATGTGTTGTAATCAAGGCGTATCAGGCGCAGCTATCGTTTTAGTATTATTTATACTTCTAATAATTATACTT
>CANPWK010000018.1 GCA_947584105.1 uncultured Bacilli bacterium | reverse complement strand
CCAATGTATTTCCACCGCTTAATAATACATGAGCTTCATCAACCATCATAACTGTATTTATTCGAGGATTAAGAGTAAGTCCCCAAGCATACTTTAATATATTGAAAAATAAAGCATTTTTGATATTTGAATCAGCATTCATTAATTCTCTTATATTAAAAACTATAAAATTACTACGTGGTGAAATCGTTGTATGTCCATCAAAATAATATTTTAATTCTTTAACTATTGGGCGAATTTTTAATTCTAGACGTTCTAGTACATCTTTTTCTTGTGTTTTTTCTGGCATAGCCAAAATACGACCCTTAATAGTAGCATAAACATCTTTAAAAGTTGGATAATCATCAGAAGTAAAGCGAGTAAAATCACTATTATAATCTATACCAAATCTTTTATAAGTTTCTTGAACAATTTCACTAAACATATTAACTAAATCTTCAGTAATAGAAGGATCATAATATTTTAAAAATGCCTTCACAGTCTGTAATGTACGAGTTAAAACGGTATACCCTAGACCATTTTTCATTTCCTCTTCATCAGCATCCAATACAACTTCAAGAGGATTTATCATACCAAATTCTCCACCTTTACCCAAATCGATAAAGTCTCCACCATAAAGTTTAACCATATCCTCAAATTCACCTTCAGGATCAATTATAACTAATTGGTGTCCATTACGAATATGACTTCTTAGCATAATTTTTGCAGCAGTAGATTTACCACTACCAGATGTTCCTAAAATAATCATATTAGCATTGTTACGATTGCTTTCTTTTCTTAATTGATATAAAAATTGATTAAATAAAACTACTCCACCAGAAAAGTCTACCCCAAGTAAAGTACCAAGTCCAGGATCTTTTATACTATCAAAAATAAATGGATACATAGCAGCCATTGTTGGTGCAGGTATTGGCGTACCAATTCTATCTTCAATATCTTGTTTTTCATAAATAGGTAAAATGGATTTTAAAACTTTATCTTGTTCAAAACGCAATGGTATTGCACGAAGTTGCATAGCTTCTAAATAATTTCTCACTTGTAATTTTTTTAGTTCTAGTTCCTCTTTACTATTTGCTGTAATCATAATATGCATCTGAAAATCATAAATTTTTGCTTGACTTGCAGCTAGTTCACTAATAAACTGTTCCAAAGATTCATAATCTTGTCTAATTCGTTCCTGAATTGTTCTATCACGTTCATCTTGATATCTTTGTTTTAAATCAGCAAGTTCTTTATTTAACATCTTACTCATACTGCTAAAAGGTAGAGGAATATGCTTAATAACCATTTTTATACCAGACATACTAGTTAAAGATGACAAGTAGCCTGGATAAATAAACTTAGGATAAGAGATAACAGATAAGATTGTTGCAATTTTATCACTTACAATAAATTCATTTGGTCTAAATTCAAGGCCCTTAGGAGCTATTTCATTTTTTATATTTTTCATGCAAACACCGTCCCAAAATTAGTTGTTTGCCCCCCGTTTAAAAAGTTATCAAGAATCATTCTTAAATCATCATTACTAGTTTGAAAAGCAGTAAGACCTGCTGATGCAAAATTATTGATTAAATTTCTAATACGTTTTTGAATAATCTCATCATCTTTATGTTTAAATAATAAATAATATTCTGTATCAACTACACTATTGGATATAAACATATTGGCCTTTTCCATATCTTCAGATATCAATTTTCTTTGAACTGGTGATACTGAAGAATTATACAAAACTTGCAATTCTGATAAATAAACGCTTATATCTACAGGCCTATCAGCAGCAATAATCCAAAACTCATAATCAATTACATTGTAAACTGTCTTTAAATTTGTAATAATAGCATTCTGAGTAGCCGGATCTAATATAAAAATATTTCTTGGCATAATCTTAATACCAGATACTTTTAATTTATTATCTAAAAGAATCATACCATTTGATATATCTTTAATTGGAATATCTGTATACTTACTCTTTACTGTCTTCTTCATCTTTATAGCACCAACCTCTCCATATATATTTTTGTCTTGTTGTATAAAATTCCCAAGCTAACATAATAATTGTTCTAATATTATGATAATTTGGAACTGGGAAAACTAAAAATGCACAAATTAATCCCGGAGCCAAAGCAATAATTGCAAATAAAAGTTGATCAATAGGAAGAATCATTAATAATAATAGCGAAACTCCTACTCCAACTAAAAATAATATTAAATCAAATTTTCTAAATAATCCAAATATCAACATAGATTTTTTAGAATTAGCTGGTATTAAATACATATTATCCATATAGTATCACATCCTTTTTATTAATGTTTAACAGCATTTTCATTAGCTGATGCAGCTTGAGCTTTTCTAGAAGATTTAACTCTATAAATTGTATCATCAACTTCATTACCTTTGGTTGCAGCATTCTTTTTAGAATCTTTAAGTTCATTCGAGTTGTTAGCAACATTTGTAGTAAGATCGATATTAGCAAGTCCTGCTTCTTCTGCCCATTTTTTATTTTCATCGTTTCTAATGTTAAATTTTCTAATCTCAGATGCAACAACAGCATCATCCATTGCATTATTAGAATTAATTACTGTTTCATATGCTAACTGCTCAGCTTTATTCAGTTCCTTAGTTAACCTGGCAATTTCGCTTTCATTACCTGCAGCTTTTGCTGCCTCAAGTTGAGCTTCAGTACCTAATATTGTATTTCGAGCAGCATACCAACTTCCTTTAGTTGGGTCATCATAGTCAGCATTAGTTCTTAATTCGCTTAATATTCTATCTCTAATTGACTTTTGTGTGCCTGCTTGTTGGTCATAGAAATTCTTTTGTTCTTCCAAAGTTTTCAAATTTCTAGCATTAGCTATAGATCTTGGCTCTGCTCCAATTAAATTTCTAATTTGAACTCCACGTCTTCCTAAAAATGTCGAACCATTAGCTCTTGCTTCTCTTAGACGTTGATTGGCATCAATTTGTCCTTTATGAATTTCGCCTATTTTTTTGCCTTTTAATCCATCTGCTAATCCAGATGCCATTCCTGTAAATGCTTTACCTATTCCAGCTCCTGTCGCCATTCCGACAGCTCCTATACCAAGGCCCATAGCAGCTCCTGCAGCTGCTTTAGGAAGTCTACTAATAGTTTTTCCACCAAGAGCTCCTTCTTCTATCTTTTTTAATGGATTTAATGTAAATTTACCATCACCTTCTATATTAATTCCTAGATTTTTAAGAATTGTTGGTAATTGCTTAATAAACATTAATACACCTATAATTATGAAAATCATAACCCAGCCATTAGTTATTTGAGAACCATTTATAATATCATACATAGCACCAGAACTTAATTTAGAAATTATATATATACCAAAATATAGAGCTAGTAATCTTAAAAATAAGCTTAAATATGTTGAAAAGCACATTTGGTACCATTTTTTAAATATTCCATCTTTACCACCTTTAGGATCCATATAAGCTATAACTGGAATTGGATATACTAGTTGTAAAAAAGCTAATTTAATACTTCTCAAGCCAATATCAATGCAAAATGTAACTAACAGTAAGCAAATAATTACGGCAACGACAGTTGATAAAGGTGCTTTATAATCTATAATAAATGATTCAGAATCATCATCACTAGCTAAAGCAGCTGATGCCCTAAATGTCAAACCCAAGCTTCTGTTTTCTATTCCATTAACGTAATCATTAAGATCTGTCGTACCCATTCCTGCATTTGCAAGAGCTTTTTCACAGTCTTTATTAAACGTATCTTTATCTTCATATATGTTAATACAATCAGTTAAATCTGCACCCTCTTTTTTTATATCAGCCCCTGTATTTGGCATAAAAAATGGCAACATGGTCGTAAATGCCATATTTTCTCCTGCTGAAGCTAAATAATTATTTTGTTCACTACCACTATTATTATTTTCTTCTTCAAATATAAGTCTTCCTAAAATATTTCCTTCTAATACTTTAGCTTGTAAATTGTAGGCCATAGAAAAAATATATGGTACTACTACTAGTAAAACTAATGATACTACTCCATTTTGAATCAATTTTCCAAAACCTTTGTCTTTACTAGAAAAGTCCTCTGGATTAACAATATATGTGATTAAAGAAAACGACAATTTAAATAGCATAAAAATACCAAGTAATAATTCTATACGCCTAGCAAATTCGGCTATATCACCTTGTGATAATATAGAAGTTCTTGATATTGATAATAATAGATCATATAATGTTCCAATAAAGTTAAATAATACCGTATCTAGTGACATAAAAAATCTACGAATTATTTTCCAAAACCACATATGGCCACCACTTTCTAAAACTTTTTTAATTTTTCTAAAATTAAAGACAATTTATCATTCTGAGATAATTATATCAAAAAGTTTATAATTAATCAATATAGATATTAGGATAATAACTTACTTGCTATTTTCAAAAATTTGGAAAATTTCTAGTTATATTTATTTTTAGTATGAATTAATAATTATCCTTTACTTTTATATTTTTTTAATATCGTCCTGATTATTTCATAATATTGTAATATAAAAAAGGTAAACAACGCTTATTGCTGTTTACCTTTTTTATATTTTTCAATGCTACTATTTAAAATTGTTTGCATATATTATAATTTTGAAATAATTTTTTATCTACTCTTTCCTTCATCATTATGTTCATTTTGACCATTTTTTAAACTTTCTACATAATCAAAATAGTCTGGATCTTTTAAATATCTTATCCAATCCACATTATTTAAAGGATCATCATTTGTGACCGGATTAACATCCACAATATCTGGTTTTTGGGATGGTTGATTATTCACTGGATTATTATTGGCATTGTGATTCATTGTTGCTAGTGAGCCTAGAATCATTGATGCAAATGTATTTGGATCAATTGCACCATTAGTCATAGATTGTTGGCATGCATAATTAACAGCATTTGTTGCAATTACAGTAGTATTAGGATTTGATCCATTTACTAAGCCTTCATTAACTAATGCTTGTCCTATTGCTCTACACATATCATCAACATTTCCACCGGCTTGTCTAGTAGCTAATAAACTTGATTGAATTATTTTTTGAATTTTCAAAGCATCAGCACTAGCATTGATCTTTTTTACTTCTGCATCTCCTTCTGCTTTAATTATTCTTGATTGTTTACTATATTCCTCTTCTTCTATTTTTAATTTTTCTTTTTGATTTTTTTCTAATTGTTCAGAAATTTCTTTTGGCATTTGAATTTTAGTAATCATCATTTCTGTTAGTTGAACACCATAATCTCTTTCTATATTAGCAAGTTCTGATCTGCATTCGCTTAATATATCAATATTACCTTGGCCTATAAATTGTTGAATTGTTTTTTTTGATATATAGCCCCTTACTATATTATCTAGTCTCTCACCAATAATAGTTACTGTCGATTTAGAATTATTTTTAGCGCTTTCACTTAATTCCATTTTAGAAAATTGAACTGGATTAACAATTTTATACATGTAGTCTGTGTCATAATTAATTTTTGGCCCCTGACCTCCCATGTCATCTTTTGTATATGCAGAAGATGGTGGAGTATTTAATTGCTGTGGCATAGAAGAATAAACTCTATGTGATATCCAAGGCAATAAAGACACCTTAAGACCAGATGTTTTCGTAACCTTTATATCCCCTGTAAATTTATTAAGTTTAACTAAGACTGTTCCTTGAGTTATTGTTAAAATAGTTTTATGTTGAAAACCTTGAATATTTTTTATATTTTTCATACTTTCTTGTTGTGGCATAACATCCCTCTTTTCTAATGTTATTCTAACATAATACAAATAAAAAATCAAGCATATGCTTGATTATCTAGTACTACAAGATGCAGACTTAGAATCCGTGACTTGTCCACTTACAAAACAGTTAAAGCAACTCATAACACTATCTTCATCATTTCCAGCAACAAATCGAATAACGATTTGTACTAAAGATACAACAAAGAATACAATTACAGCAGCTATCAATCTTTTAATAAAAGTATTTTGAGCTTTTTTAATCTCATCTTCTTTACTCGCAATAACTGCTTTTGCTAAATCTATCATCCCAAATACAATTAATAAAATTGGCACTACTATTTTAATAATCATTACGGCTGTTGATACGACATATGGAAACATACCACTAAATACAAAATTATCAATATTACCACAAGTATATTCAACATCTGTTGCAACTTTTGCTAAAAACATCATTTTTCATTCCTCCAAACTAAATTTATTATATATCTTTAATGCCTTTTTGTCAAACCCTAAATATGCATTTACTCAATTACATATGGATCATCTTTAGTTCCATTACCACTTTGATATATTTCTTCACCATCTAAGAAAATGACTAAATTATATTTTTTATATTTATTAGCAGTCTCTAAACCGCTATCAACAGCTGTAATATAATAAACTAATGATGAATCTTCCAAAACAGAATCTACAGTCCATGAATAATCTAGAAAATCTGTAAAATAATTATAATTAGTACAAGATAAATCGCCAATTTTATTACAATTAGCATCATAACTTGCTAAAGTAAAATCTGTTACACTAGGTAAACTTATAACTTGATTTTCTAATACTTTATCACATTCTGTTGTAATCTCTTTATTTAAATCATCTGTTTTTCTTTTACCAATACATATATCTTGCGTAACTAAATGAGCTTTTGCTTTTTCAGAGAAATTTTTAACATTATTGTAATCTTCTGTCAATTTATCAAAAATTATACTATCATCAAAATTATTAACACCAGAATAAGCTTTTTTATCAATATTATATTTATTATCCCAATTAGATGATATTTCTTGGCTAACAGTTTTAATTAATTTTAGATTACCATTTTTAGTAATTTTTATAATCCTATAAGTCACTCCATAAAAAGAAATATAATTATTAACTTTATTACCTTTATATATATACTCTTCTCCACTTTTATACAATCCAGAATTATTCTTAGTTACATCTTTTAATAAATGATCTTTTAAATACTCTGTTTTGTATTTATTACATTCTAAATAAGGAATATATAAATATTTCTTTTCTTTTTCAATATTATTAGAAGTATTTTTAATAATAACACTACCATTACAAGTACTATCTTTTAATGATTTATCTGGACTTTTAAGTCCATCTCTTTCTAATTCTTCTAATTTAATCAATATTTGTTTTCCCTTTTGCGGATACATTTTATGTTTTTTAGCATAACTTTGAGCTTTTTTTATCATTAAATTTTCATAGTCTTTATAATCTTTGCCACCATCGCAACCACGAACAAGAAATAAAATAATTAAAACTAAAATTGGAAGTAATATAATAAAACCACAAGTAATAAAAAACTTTGAATCTAATTTTTTCATATTACCTCCTTATTTTGTAATACAACTTTTACTTCTAGGACCATTTATAAAACAATTGACACAATTAGTAATACCAGAACTATCATCAGCAACAAAGCTAATAAGCATTTTTACTATGACAAATACAAAGAATACTAAAGCTCCAGCTATAAGTCTTTTAACAAAAACCATTTGAGCTTTTTTAATTTCATCTTCCTTTTGAGCTATAACAGCTTTTACAAAATCTATCATTCCAAATACTACTAGTATAATAGGTACAACTATTTGAATTACTAAAACTACAATATGAACCGTTTTAGCAATTTTTTCATCTATCATAATATTACTACCTAAAACGTCACACCCCTGGACATTTGCAGCATAAACTGGGGCACTTAATAAAGCACAAAACATAATTAATAACAAATAACTTAACTTCTTTTTCATAAAAACCTCCTATTTACAACTATTTGCATTATTAATAAAACAATTCATACAATTAACTATATTATCTGTATTTCCGCCAATAACTCCTATTATAAATTTTACTATAACAAAAATAAAGAATACTAAAGCCCCTACAATTAATCTTTTAATAAACATAGCTTGTGCATTTTTAATCTCATCTTCTTTTTGAGCAGCAGTAGCTTTTAAAAAATCTATTGCTCCTAATAATACCAAAAGGATTGGAACTGCTACTTGCATTACATTAACTACTAAATTGGATATTTCCAATACTTTTAATGGAACTTGTTGAATTTTTCCACAAGTTACTTTAGTATAAGCATAAACTGGGGTACTCACCAAAAAACTAACTAACAGTATAAATAAATATTTAAATTTTTTCATCTAACTCCCCCAGCTTTCTGTTGTTACGCAGTTTTTATTATTTAAAAAGCAATTCATACAACTAACTATATTGCTAGCTTTAGAATCTTTTTCATTATCATTTGCTACTGCACTTATAAGCATCTTTACTAATACAAAAGCAAAAAATACTAAAGCACCTGCAATTAATCTCTTAATAAACAACATTTGAGCCTTTTTAATATCATCTTCTTTTTGACTAGTAATTGCTTTTATCAAATCAATCATACCCAAAATAACAATAATAATTGGAACTGCTACTTGAATTACAATATATACAGTATGGACAGTATTTTTTACACCATTTGGTACATCTGAAATTAAATTATTACCACAACTAATCGTTTTTGTATTTACATTATTAAACTTATTATTGCCAGTTTCTAAATTAATATTGCCATCATCCGCTTTAACTATATTTAATTGTAACATAAAAGTAATGATGACTGCAAATAACAGAATTACTCTTTTCATAAACCTCCTACTATAAATTTAATTTTTTTATTAAATCTATTACAAATTTATTATTATTTTGTCTTTCATTAATTGTAGGTAAATTATAAAAAACATGTAAATGGGATTCTACTTCAAACTCTTTAATATCGTTATTATCAAGTGGACTTCTATTTAAAATAATTTTTTTATCTTTGATATTTTGAAACATAGTAGGATCAACCATCATTACTTGATTAATTTTTAGCATTGTTGGTTCAATTAAATATAATATTTCATCACACATGTCCATTGCTTTTTTACTTTCATTTACATCAATTAAAATGACAATGTCACTATTATAATATTTTTTCATTATTATTTCAAGTTTATTTTCTGGAATTGATATAATCTCCTTATCATAAAAAAAGTTAAAATCTAATCTATCAATTTCCAAAGCCAAAACTTTTTTCTCTTTTTTTAAATGTTTCTTTAAAATATATGTTAATGATGTTGCTCCCGCATGTTTCGTAACATTTTTGATGCCTATAATTCTAGCTCTATTATTACCATTAATTAATTTTATAGCATCTTCATATACATTAGGTGACTGATATAATTCTTTAATATGATTACTATTATAGGCAAAATTATATATTCCAAGATTTATTAATTCTTCCAAATAATTATCATTGATAGTAACGGATGCTACTACTAAAATTAAATTATCAGGGTTAATAAAACTAATCAAGCTTTTAAAAATATTAATATCACCACAATTTTTTACGGCGGTAATATCTAATATTACTTTATTAAAATCTATATTACTGATTTCTCTAAATATATAATCAAAATCGAAAAGACCTGTTAATCTTTTAATAGTATTGATTCTCATTTCTCTTATAATATTAGAGTTCATATTTTCAATAACTATATCCATATCAATTCTCCTTAAGCTTATGATTCACTATTAAATTTAGTATTATAATAAGTTCTAGTTTCCCCATATACAGGTGTTTTAAATAAAGTTCCTAAAAAACCGGCTTTTAAATAACTATACGTTATAATGGCATAATAATAATTATCATTTACATTTTTTTTGTAAACACAATATCCTCTATAATCTGCATTTTTAGGATATACTAATTCTTCTTTTTTTAAATTATATTTTTTTAACAATTTATCATCTTCACAATTAGCATCATTTAAACCATAACCTAAATGATTTAACGATTCGTTAATTGAAGAAGTGCAATTAACATCTTCAAAGCATTCAACCTCATTAACATTATAAAATTTATCTACTTCCGTAACAATATTATTTTTAGCTTTATATGCTTTAGAATATGCATTAGATCCTATCAAAATAGCTCCTACTATCCCAACAATAATTATAACTAAATAAAATAAAAGAGTACTACCAACTGCTGATTTCATTAAGATTCCTCCTTACTACAATTTTGACCATAGCAAGAATACATTGTACTAGTTTTAGTTGAAATTTTAAAATATCATTAACAATTGGAAAGTCAATAGTAAAATAAGTAATAATCTGATAGCTATAATAAGTATAAGCATTATCTTCTTTATTTCCAGTTTCATCTACTAGATATACGCAATAACCCTTATATCCTTGAGGAGTAGCATCACCTTCATAAGTTTGATACTCACCTTCTACTATATCCACTATTTTAGCATTATCTCTAGCTTTACAGTTTATATTTCTTCTATTGTAACCGTAAGTAGTTAATTTATTTTCTATATCTTCCATAGACTGTTCATTAAAACCGCCATAATCATCAATAGTACCTGTTAAAGAATTATTTATTTTATAAGCTTTGTAATAACTCATAATAGAAGTAATAAATCCAAATAAAATTACAATAAAAAAAATTATAATATATATTGAAGCTACTGATCCAGTACTTTCTTTCATATTACCTCCAATTAATTACAAATATAATCATCAGCCGTATCATTCCAGATGCAGGTAGACCCACCATTCATACAAGCCCCATCTGTCCACACATATCCAGCATTTTCGCATCTAGAACGATTTTTTTGATTACCTAATAATCCTCCAATAATTACAGCTATAATGCCTATTGTTGCAGCAACTAAAGTAATTGTGATAATAGTCATAGCTGTTTCTCCTACTGCTTCTTTCATATTGCCTCCTTATATTTACATTAGAAATAAACAAATTAATTAAGATTAATCAGTTTATTTCTAATATAAATATTTAAAAATATTTATATTTTAGCTATGGATGTTTCTAATTATACAACTAACTTTTTTTATCTTCCATTGCGTCCTTAATTGCATTTTGAGTAGCATCGTTATTTTTCACTCCAGCACTAGTAGCATTAGCTGTGTCATTTGCTTTTCTCATCATCATACCAATAACAATAGCCGCTGCCGCAACGATTGCTGCTATAATAACAATTGTTACAATTGATAAACTTCCTTCACCTGTTGCTTCCTTCATTTATATCCTCACCTCCCTATTTTTCATATAAATTATAACATAATAAATAATAAATTTCAACAAATTATATCATTAGAGTCATTGACATAAATAATAACGCCATAACTCCTCCTCCAGTTGCGAATAACATAATCATTGTTTTTCTTTCCATAACATTTAATCTTTCTTGATATTTAATTTCTCTTGCTTTATTTTGTAAAGTTGATACCATTCTTGAGAAAGCCATAACTTGCTCTTGCTTATTTTCTTGTGATCCTAAACTTAAACGATAAAGTAAACGCATCATTCGCATTGAATCTCTAACTGGATATTCATTTGCAAAATCTATATAAGGTTGAATAGATGAATCTCCAGCATCAATTTTTGCAACCAATTTAAGTAACCCTTTTTTAAATACTTCTGGAGCAGTATCTATACTTCTGCTTAAAGCAACTGGAACTGTATAGTGTTCAACTAATATTTCCAGCCCCTTTAAATAGTATGGCAAAAGCAAATCAATTGTATGCAAACGTTGTTTATAAAAGCTTTTTAATTTTATATATGGTAATTTAAATATTAAAAGTGCTATTACAAAAGAAATAACTAAAGCTAAAACAATATTTAATTCAAGTAACAGTGTTCCAAATAATGCTACTACAAACATAATAATAGCATCTCTTATTCTCTTTTCAAATAACGCTTTAACATCAACTGCTTTATCACCATGTCTAACAGTTAATAAAAATTCATAGTCCTTTTCCATTAATTGCTTTAATTTAGGTGAAAGTTCTTTGATAAATTGGTTTGTATCAAATACTTTATTATAAATAAACAAAAATACAATTATTATAATTACAAATATAAACATTACTGTCATTATTCAGCACCTACATTCTCATTATAATATTTTTCACCATTAAGTAAAAAATATGAATTCATAAAAACCAAAAGATGAATTAGTAATTTTAAATACCATAAATTAAGTATCTGCTGATATGTATCTCCAAGTAGTAATTGAATTACAGCAATCATTCCATATAGCATTAAACCAAATCGAACAAATTTTTTATGGAAATTAGCTCTATCAATACGGTCTCTATAAACTGCTTCAACTAACATATCTATATCAAGTGACATGTTTTCTAATGATTCAGCAGAATCTTTAGCACCTTCATTAGTTATTTGCAAAAATAATTGGTGCATATTTTTTACCATATAGAAATCGTACTTATTTTGAAAATATTCTAAAGATTCATTTATGGTACCATTTTTATATGCCATATCAATCATAACTTCAACATCAGCTTTAATAGGATCTTCTAATACACCTGATGCACAAACTCCTTCTAATGATTTAACAAATGATTGAGAGGTTTGAAAGTCTAAAATTACATTAGTAGTATAAGTTTGTAATTGTTCAAAAATAAATTCACTATATAATCTCTTACATCTTAAATATTCTAAATAAGGAATAAATGCAATTGCGATTATCGCATATATAACAGCAACTAAAATTGAATAAAAATAAATATAACCTAATACTGCAGCTAAACCACCAAAAGTAATTATTTGAGTTAAATAATCCTTAAAAGTATAATTTTGACCTAATTGTTTTATTTTTTCTCTTATTTGCTTATATGTATATGGAGCAATCTTATCATAAACAGGTCCCATGCTTTTAGTAAAATATTTATAAATATTTTTACCACTACTATTGCGATAAAGAACTATAAATATTAATATAGCTGCAACAAGTATAAATATTAATTCTATCATACAACCTCCTTATTCAAATAAAATAAAGTTTTTTTTGGCGGAATTATCACTCTTTTCAGGAGTAACTTCTTCTGTTGGTACAATTATATTTTTGTCTAATTTAACTCCTTGGGCTTCCAAATAATCATACAAATATT
>CANPWK010000017.1 GCA_947584105.1 uncultured Bacilli bacterium | reverse complement strand
GATTTAATCAAATATAAAGATATTAAATTTTATGTAGTGGAAGATAATGGAGATTATTTAACGTTACTTAAAGCAACTCCAGTAAATAAATTAGATGGATTTAATAATTTTACTAGTGGATCTATTGGAAATTATAATGTAGGTAATTTATATTATTGTGATAAGGATCATAAAATTTGTTCATTTAAGAATTCCAATGTCAAAGCAGCTTTAGATAAATGGAGTGAACAATTAGATTTAAATGATTTACAAGAAGCTGAAATCGAGTATATTGCCGCTAATGAGCAAAATTCTAATAGTAGCTCTAATGTTAAAGAAAAATATAAAGTTAGATTATTGACATTAAAAGAATTAAAGAAATTTGGTTATACTACCAACGATAATTTAAGCTATTATTTTAGTTTAAAAACTCCAAGTTGGATGACTAATTATGATTATTTCTTAATGGATTATTATGTTAGAGTAGTAAATGGTGATTTTTGCTATCCTGATTATGATAATGATTATGGTTATTATTGCAATAATGGTTGGAGTGAACATGGATATTTTAAATCAACAATTATGGGAAGTTCAGGTACTTCATATAGTTGGGATAGTGCTTTACGTCCAGTAATTCATTTAAAAAAGGATGCAGATTTTACAAAATTAAAACCAGCAGTAAAAAAGATAACAGATGAGGAATTTAAAATAGGAGATATAGTAGAATATAATGATATAGAATACTATGTTATAAAGGATAGTAATAAAAACGATCCAAAATTAACTATGGTAAAAAGAATCCCATTAACAGAACGAGAAATAAAAAAATACGAAGAAGATATTTCGACTTTTAGTACAAGTTATGAAATGTATGATGATGGTGATGATACTGTATATACAATAGGAAGAGTACCATATTATTATAGAAATAGTTGTAATACCAGTGGTGGTTCTGGAGCAGCCGGATGTACAACAGACTATAAAAAATCAGATATAAAACTACTGGTAGATGATTGGGTTAAAGAGCATACTAATCCAAGTGATTTAGTAGAAGATGAATTAGGATATAAAGCAAGGCTTCTTACTATAGATGAATTAAAAAATAACCTAGGTTATATTGGAGAAGGAGCTAATACAATTCCATCTTCTTCAGGAACATATTATAAAATATCAGAAAATACTCCATTTACATTAGAAGGTAGTTGGACTATGTCACAATTATTAGATAGTGATAAACATGTATATCAAATAGGTAGATATGGATATATAAATGGTGTATGGGTATATGATAAATCAGGTACAGTATCACCAGTTATAACAGTAAATAAAAGAAGTGCAGCTAAATCTGTAGAAAACAATAAAGTAAATGTGCCAGATACTCTACTTAAAAATCCTATATTTATAGTAGTGATTGGAATTATCTTAATAGTTATAGCTACAGTAACAGTAAGCTTAGTAATAAAAAGAAAAAAATAGTTTGCAAATTCGCAAATTATTTTTTATAAATAAAAAATCTAGAAAAAAATGTGTTTATATTGTAATATTAAAAATTTTTTGATATAATTTTAATGAAAGCAGGGTGTGATATGAGCGATATAATAAATTTAAATAACATGCTATCTGATATGTATGGAGATGAATTGAACTCTTCAAATGCTATCTATCAAAATATAGAAGATTTAAAAAAACGTATTAATGATTTGGAAGAAAAACTATCTAATTTAAATAATTATCAGCATGATTTTGATGGTTTAGATAATTATTATGGTAGATTAGAAGATACAAGGAAAGAAATATTTGATATCAATGAAATTGTAGAAAATGAAAAGATGCAAATAGATTATCTTGAAGAAGTAGTTGAATTAGCTAATGAAGAGATTAAAAGATTAAGTAGTGCAATAGATAGTGTAGATAAGCAAATAGAAGAAATGTTAGATAATCCAGATAAAGTATCTGAGATTAGAAACTTATTAAAAGAAAAAGCAAATTTAGAAAATTTATTAAAAAGAGAATATGACGATAAAAATTATTTTTTAAATGAAATTAATTCTTTAAATAATTCTATCAGTGAAAAAGAGCAACAATTGCAAGAACTTAATCTTTCACAATTAACCATTAATATGGATATTGAAGATAAATCATTTGATTTAGAGCTTTGTAATCAAGATCAAGAAGAATTAGAAAATTTGTATCAAGAATTGGACTCTACAACAAGATATTTTGATCAGATAATGGCAATAAAAGATTTAATGGATGTTTTAAATAAAATAGAAAATGATCAAATTTATAACGAATCCGATATTCAACTTATACTTAAAAAAATTAAGGATCTTGAAATTTCGGATGAAAAAATTGATTTATTTAAAAATTTGATTGTAAAAAAGAAGAAAGATATTGAAACATTATCTAAAAAAACAGAAGATTTAAATAACTATAGTTTTGATAATAGTAATTATGAAAAAAGGAAATCAAAATTAAATGAGTTAGTAGCTTTAAATATGAAGGAAGCTGACTATAATGATCAACTAATAAATGATATGGAACAAACTAAAGAAAAAGTCCTACAAAATAAAGAAAAACAAAATAGATTAATTAAACAAATAGAAGAGATAAATTTGGATATAGCTAATGCGACTACTAAAGAAGATAGAGATTTTTATCAAGAACAATTAAAAGAGTTTGGACATGAACTTGGAATTTTGAAAGAAGAAGAAACTAATTTAGCAGCTATTGATTATGAGGGTAAATTACAAGATTTACATAAAAGAAAAGAAGAATATGATAATAAGTTATTAGTTATGGAAAAAATAAAGAAATCTAATGTTAAAAGAGTTGGTTATAAAAGATTTGAATTAAATAATGATCAAGCAAAATTAACTTTATTAAAACAAGATTTAGAAAGATTAGAAACAAGATTAGCTAATACAACAAGTTTATCAGAATATATTAATTCAGTTTTACAAAATTATAAAAAATCCGAAGAGGAAAAATTATACGAAAAGATTAGTAATAAGGTTAATGAAGTAAAAAACAATAAAAAAGCTAATCAAGATTATGAAGGTGATTTTGAAAATATCAATTCATCTAGTGAATTGAATCTAAGTCCTCGAGTTGAAACATTTGGAGGATTGGTTATAAAAATTAAAAAGCCAAGAAAGGCTAGTAAATGGGAAAATATTAAGCATACAATTAAAAAAAATATTAAGAAAATAGTTGCAGGTGTATTAGTTGGAGCTGTGTTAATTGCGGATGCTTTTGTTTTTGCAAAAAATAAAGATATTAAAAATGTTAATGATGATATTAATTTAGAAACACAAGCTGAAATGCAAGTAGATAGCAATTATGATTATGATATAAATGATTTAGTAGATTCAACAGAAACTCAAAAGTCAACAGAAATTGAAAATTCAACAGAAATTGAAACAGAACCACAAACAGAAAACGTAACGAATTCTGTCAAAGATAATAATGAAGATAAAAAAGATTCATCCGAATCTATAAAAATAACAGCCTCTATTTTTAATATAGGCGATAGTGTTAAAGTCAAAAATGATTTGATATATGTAAATAGTATTGATGCTAAAAGTAATATTAATGGATTACCATCTATTTATGATGCTTCTGATGAAAGGAAGATTTCAGCTATCAATTTAGTTAATGCAGATGGGGATTCAGTTGTTATTACTGCTGATAATCAAGATCAAATGTTAGAATTAATCAATTTAGGATATAAGGCTGAATCATATTGTACTTCTAATGAAACACAAGGAATTTTATATGAAGGATGGCATAATATAAATGATTTGGAGGTAAGTTATGAAAACATTAGACATAGGTGATATTGTAACTATTAATGATGATGATTATGTAATTATTGCCTCAACTATTAGAGATAATAAAAAATATTTATTATTAAAGGAAATTGATAAAGATGAAAATTTATTAGATAAGCAAATTATAGCTCGTTTGGTAATAGATGATAATCAAGATTATGCTATAGAGGATATAGAAGATAGTTATTTATTAGAAGTATTGCGACAGGAATTTGCCAATATATTGAAAAAAGAATATTCATAAAAATTGTCTTATGACAATTTTTTTAATCTGTATATTTTGGATTTTTATAATTTAAATTAATTATATATATGTGTAAAAACTTTCTTGTTGATAATGAAAAAAGCGTATGTTATAATTTAATAGTAGAAAGAGGCAATATGAAGGAAATTTTAGATAATAAGTTAATTATAGATGAAATGAGTAATGAACTTAATATTTCATCTAAACAAATTATAAATGTTTTAAAACTTTTGGAAGAAAAAGCAACTATTCCATTTATAGCTAGGTATCGTAAAGATGTTACAGGAGCACTTAATGAAGAACAAATAAGAAAAATTGAAGAAGTTTATAAATATCAGGTAAACTTAGAAAAACGTAAAGAGGATGTTATAAGATTAATAGATGAAAAAGGTTTGCTTACTGATGAATTAAAAAATGAAATTTTAAAGGCAAATAAATTAATAGAAGTAGAAGATTTATATCGACCTTATAAAGAGAAAAAGAAAACTAAAGCAACTGAAGCAATAAAGGCGGGATTAGAACCATTAGCTAATTTAATATTAACATTTCCGACAAGTGGCAATATTAAATTATTAAGTGAAAAATTTATTAATGATAATGTTAAAACTATAGAAGAAGCTATCCAAGGTGCTAAATACATTATTGCGGAAAAAATATCAGATGATGCGAAATATCGTAAGAAAATAAGAGATAATACTTATAATTATGGTTTTATAAAGAGTAAATTAAAGAAAAATAGTAAAGATGAAAACAAAATATATGAGATGTATTATGATTATGAAGAACGCATAAAATATATTAAACCACATCGTATTTTGGCACTTAATCGTGGTGAAAAAGAAGGGGTAATTAATGTTAGTATCGATTATGATAAAGAATATGTATTAAATTATCTCGAAAAACACGTTATTAAAAGAGCAGATTCTTTTGTTACAGATATTGTAAAAGAAGCAATTGAAGATTCCTATAAAAGGTTAATATCACCATCAATTGAAAGAGAAATTAGGGGAGATTTAACAATTATAGGTGAGGATGCTGCCATAGATAATTTTGCTAAAAATTTAGAAGCTTTATTACTTACTCCACCAATTAAAGAAAAAGTTGTTTTAGCATTTGATCCTGGATATATAAATGGATGTAAACTAGCAGTCGTGGATAAAACTGGTAAATACTTAGATTCAACAGTTATAAAACCATTTATCAAAAATAATGTTGATAAATTAAAAGAAGCAAAAACAATTGTAAAAAATTTGATAGATAAATATAAAGTTGATATAATTGCAATTGGTAATGGAACAGCGTCTAGAGAAAGTGAGAAATTTATTGCCCAGTTAATATCTGAATATAATTTATCTTGTAAGTATGTAATTGTATCTGAAGCTGGAGCATCAATTTACAGTGCCTCAAAAATAGCAATAGAAGAATTTCCCGATTTAGCAGTTGAAAAAAGAAGTGCTGTAAGTATTGGTAGAAGATTACAAGATCCTTTAGCAGAATTAGTTAAAATTCCCCCCACTGGAATCGGTGTTGGTTTATATCAACATGATGTTTCGTTGAAAAAATTATCTGAAAACTTAGATTTTGTTGTCAGCAAAGTTGTAAACAATGTTGGTGTTAATATTAATACATCCAGTAGCTCACTTTTAAAATACGTATCTGGTTTAAATAAAAAATCTATTGACAAAATAATCGATTACCGAAATAATAAGGGGTTGTTTAAATCAAGAGAAGAGATAAAGAAAAATAAATTATTATCCGAAAAAACTTATGAACAGGCAATTGGCTTTTTAAGAATAACAAATGGTTTGAATGTCTTAGATTCAACTTCTATCCATCCAGAAAGTTATAATATAACTTTAAACTTATTAAAAACTTTAGGATTTAGTTTAGATGATGTCGGTAGTAGTCAATTAATTGATAAATTAAATAATATAAATATATTAGAATATAAAGATAAGTTACATACTGATAAGTTTACATTAGAAGATATCATTTTATCTTTAAAAAAGCCTAATCGTGATCCAAGAGATAATATTAGTGCTCCTATTTTAAAAAGTGATGTTTTAGATATAAAAGATTTAAAAGTAGGAATGAAATTACAAGGAACTGTTAGGAATGTAGTTGATTTTGGAGCTTTTATTGATATAGGATTACATGAAGATGGACTAGTACATATATCTAAAATTACGGATAAATATATTAAACATCCAAATGAATGTTTAAGCGTTGGTGATATTGTAGATTGTTATGTTGATGAAATTAAGTTAGAAAAGCATAAGGTTTCTTTATCACTGATTGATCCTAAAAATATATAATAAAGGAGTATAGTTATGAATGATTGTGAAATAAATATTAAGGCTCAGGTAAAACCAATTAAAGATATTTTAAACAAATATAATATAACAAGTAGTATTTCTTATGGTAATTATATGGCAAAAGTTAAATGTCAAAATAAAACAAGGGGGAAATTAATATTAGTTACATCTACTAATCCAACTCCTTATGGTGAGGGGAAGACTACTTTATCGATAGGACTTTGTGATGCTATGAATCATTATGGATATTTAACTTCTCTAGCTCTTAGGGAGCCATCTTTAGGCCCTGTTTTTGGTAAAAAAGGAGGAGCAACTGGTGGTGGCATGTGTCAATTATATCCAATGGATAAAATAAATTTACATTTTACAGGAGATTTTCATGCTATAACTTGTGCTAATAATTTAATCGCCGCAGTTATTGATGATCATATTTATCAAGGAAATAATTTAGATATTAAAGAAATTTATTTTGAACGTTGTATTGATATGAATGACCGTTCACTTAGAAATATAATGATAAATAATAAGGAATATCATTTTAACATCACTGCTGCTAGTGAAATGATGACAGTATTTTGTTTGGCGGCTGATTTTGATGATTTAAAAAAGAGAATTGACAATATGATTGTTGGTAGAAATTCTAATGGAAATATTATATATGTCAAAAGTTTAGATTGTACTAATGCTGTCTTAGCTCTTCTAAAAGATGCTTTTAATCCTAATGCAGTTGCTACTTTAAATAGTAATTTAGCTCTTGTACATGGAGGACCATTTGCTAATATAGCCCATGGATGTAATAGTGTTGTAGCAACTAAAACTTCTTTAAGCATAGCTGATTATACAATAACTGAAGCTGGTTTTGGTTCTGATTGTGGGGCATTGAAATTCTTAGATATTAAATGTCGCCAACATAATATATATCCCGATTTAATCATTATTAATTCTACTGTTCGTAGTTTAAAATATCATGGAAATGGTATACTAGAAAATGGTATATATAATTTGGAATATCATATTAATAATATGCAAAAATTTCATGATAATGTTTTAGTTGTTATAAATAAATTTGCTTCTGATACAGATTATGAAATTAAATATATTAAAGATTTTTGTGCATCATTAAATGTTGATTGCGTTGTTAGTGATATGTATTTAAATGGTGTAAACAATTCTAAAGAAGTAGTTAATAAAGTAGTGGAATTATCTAATAAAGAAAATAAAAAAAGATTTGATATATATAAAAAATCTGATGATATTTTTACCAAGATAAAAAAATATTGTAATTTATATAATGCTAGTGAAATTATCTATAGCGATGAAATAAAAGATAAATTACTAGAGATTAATCAAGAATTTAAAGATTATCAAATTTGTATTTCTAAAACACCAAGTTCTATTTCGGATAATAAAAACATTTTAGGTAATCCTAAAAATTATAAAATGACTATTACAGATGTCAAAATAAATGGCGGTGGTAAATTTATTACCATATTAATGGGAAATGTTATCACTTTGCCTGGATTATCTAAAAATGCTAATTATCATAAAATTAAAGTAAATGAAGATTATGTAAAAATAATATAAAAAAAAGAAACTGCCCCCTGAGCAGTTCCTATAAAAGAATAAAAAGGGGTTGGCTAGTGTGATACTAGCACCAATTCGTATTAACCGAACTGGTGCTTTATATGATAATCGAAAAATGTCATTTTGTCAACCCTTTTTTTAAAAATTCTAAAAATTTTATATTGATAAAAAAATATAAAAATGATATACTAGTATTATGAAAGGAGTGTTGTATGAAGAAGTTAGGATTTTTGCTTAGTGTATTTGTTTTATCATTAGTTTTAACTGGATGTGGAAAGTCTAATAAATTAGTATGTACAATGAAAAATGAACAAAGTGGTATTGGTGAAATGAAAACTACAGCTACTACATATTTTAATAATAAAGGTAATGCTAATAAAGTAGATATTTCTATCGATTACACAGCAACATCAGAATCAACAGCTAAAACTGTATATAATACAATGAAGAGTACTTATAAAGATATTAAATTAGATGGAAAAAAAGTTATAATAAAACAGTCAGTAGAACCAGAAGAAAATGATGAAGATATAACTAGAAAAGAAGCTAAAAAACAATTCGAACAACAAGGTTATACTTGTAAATAACAATTAGCTTTGCTAATTGTTTTTTTGTAAATTCCATATTATATAAATTCATTGTTTGGTTAATAATAAAAAAAGGATATAAAGGTAGTAGTGAGCTATAATGATAAAACAAAATAAGAAAATAAAAAATATAATTGTTTCTATAATTTTTACTATATCTTTAACTTTAATACTTTTTTTTGGTTGGTTTTATTTTATAAGATGTGATTTTAAGATAAAAAATTATTCTAAAAAAAGTAAGGCTGTTTATGAAATTGTTAATTATGGTAGTGAATTTAAAAATAACGATTTAGATGTTACTTATGGAAGTAAATTGCTAGGATACCATAAGGTTAAAAATATAAAATTAATTAATGATATAAATATAGACACTAATAAATTAAAAACTTTCAAGTTAATTTATAAAGTTAAATATAAAAATGAAGAAAAAACTGTTAAGAAAATAATTGATATTTTAGATATTGAAGGACCTAGTATTAATGTTAAAGAAAAGACTGTTAATGTGTGTCCTGATTCAAAAAAATATAATATTGAGTATCAGGCGATAGATAATTATGATGGTAATGTTACAGAAAAAGTCAAGAAAGAAATAATTGATAATTATTTAGTATTAAGTGTAACTGATTCTAATAAAAATAAAACAGTAAAGAAAATTAAAATTTCATATAAAGATCAGGATAAACCAATTATAACATTAAATGGCAACAATACTATTTCTTTATTAGTTGGGGAAAGTTATAAAGAGCAAGGTGCCTCCGCAATTGATAATTGTGATGGAGATATATCAAGTAATATTACTATTGATAATAATATTGATATTAATAAACCAGGTGATTATCAAGTTAGTTATCAAGTGTTAGATAAAGCTGGTAATACGGAAAAAGTAATTCGCAATATTAAAGTTATACCAAAAAATAATGTTAATTCTTCAAGTAAAGTTATTTATTTAACATTTGATGATGGACCAGGGGCATATACAAATCAATTATTAGATGTTTTAAAAAAATATAATGTTAAAGCTACGTTTTTTGTAACTAATCAATATTCCGATTATATAAATCTAATAAAAAGGGAGCATGAAGAAGGTCATACTGTTGCTATTCATTCATATACTCATCGATATTATTATATTTATAGTAATTTAAATAATTATTTTACTGATTTGGATAATATGAATGAAGTAATAAAAAAATATACAGGTAGTTATTCAAAGTTAGTTAGATTACCTGGAGGAAGTTCGAACACTGTAAGTAGACAATATTCCAAAGGCATTATGACTAGTATAATAAATGAATTAGAGCGTAGAGGATATTCTTACTTTGATTGGAATTGTGTTAGTGGTGATGCAGGTGGTACGACATCGACTTCTGTTGTAGTTTCTAATGTTACTAATTGTATGAGAAGTAATAAAGCTTTAATCGTTTTGCAACATGATGTTAAACAGTTTAGTGTTAATGCTGTTGAAGATATTATAAAAAATGGTTTAGCAATGGGTTATTCTTTTCAAGCATTAAGTGCAAATTCTTTTACAGTACATCAGAAAATTAATAATTAAAGTGTGATAATTTCACATTTTTTTATTTTTTAGCACTCAACTATTGACAATGCTAAATAATAATGATAGAATTGTTTTAGCAGTGATAAATATCAACTGCTAAAAAGTAGTTATATAATGTATTAAAATATTATATACTAGATTGTAGGTGGTAAATTGTTATCAAAAAGACAAGAAGAATTATTAAAAATAATTGTAGAAGATTATATCAAGACAGCTAGACCAATTTCTTCCAAATCAATATGTGATATTTTAAATTGTTCTTCAGCAACAGTTAGAGCTGAGATGAATAATCTAGAACAAATAGGATTACTTGAAAAAACTCACATTTCATCAGGTCGAATTCCTAGTGAAAGAGGATATAGATATTATGTTGATAATATTATGGTTCCAAGAGAATTAAATGGTGATGAAATGCTTAAATTACAAACCATAGTTAATAATAAATCACTAGTTGTTAATGATGTTATTACTAAAAGTATGGAAATAATTTCTGAGTTAACATCATATGCTTCTATTGTTCTAGGAAATCATTCTAAAGACAATTTAGTTAGTAAAATAGAAGTAGTTCCTATAGATAGTAATAATTTAGTTGCAATAGTTGTTACTGATAAGGGAAATGTTGAACATAAAAATATATATATTGAACAATTAGTTGATTTAAAAGATATAAAACAAACAGTTGATTTGATTAATAAGCTTATAATTGGTACATCATTAGATGAGGTAAGTACTGTTTTAGAATTTGAAGTTAAACCAATAATTGCTAAATATGTAAAGCAACATGAAGTATTATATAATGCTTTCTATAATGCCTTTACTGAATTTGCTAATGAAAACATTCATACCAGTGGCACTAAAAATATGCTTATGCAACCTGAGTTTAATAATGTTGATAAAATAAGGGAAATTGTTAGTAAGTTTGAAGATAAAGATATTGTTGAAAATATTAAAGAAGAAGGTAATGGAATTAATATCTATATTGGTAGTGAAAATAATTTTGATGATGATGTTACTGTCATAAAAACAAAGTATGAGATAAATGGTGAAGAAGGAACAATTGCTTTAATAGGACCTAAAAGAATGGAATACGATAGAGTAATTACTTTACTAAATTACATAATAGATAATATAAATAAGTAAAGGAGATTATATGGATAAAAAATTAGAGAAACAAGATGATATTAAAAATAAAGAGAATTTAGATAATTCTAATGTAGAAGATGAAAATCTAAATGATAATTCAGAAGTAAAAGATGAAAATAGTAATGATCAAAAAATAAAAAAGGATAAAAAGAAATTATTTAAGAAAAATGATGATAAAATTAAAGAATATGAAGATAAAATCAAAGATTATGAATTAAAATTTAAAGATTTAGAAAACAAACTATTGGTAACTAATGCTGATGCGATTAATTACCGTAAAAGAAAAGATGAAGAAATTTCTAGAATTCTTAAATTTTGTAATGAAGATATCATTAAAGAATTACTTTCAGTTGTTGATAATTTTGAACGGGCTCTTAAACTTTCAGAAGATAAGACAGATGATGAATTTATAAAATTTAATGAAGGTTATAAAATGATTTATTGTTCTTTGCAAAATATTTTAGAAAAATTTGATGTTAAAGCAATTGATGGTAACAATAAAACTTTTGATCCAGTATACCATAATGCTGTTATGATGGAAAGACAAGAAGGGGTAGAACCAGGTATGGTACTAGAAGTATTACAAAAAGGTTATTTATATAAAGATAAAGTAATTAGACCAGCAATGGTAAAGGTATCAGAATAATGAATGATACAATAATAGATTTAGATACATTATGATATAGAAATTATAAGAAATGATAGTTTTGATTTTTGGCAAGAATGGACTTATATCGAAATATATGTATTATTTGATAAAGAATATGACTTTGATAAATTACCTGATGGATTTATTCAAGATGGTAAAATAATAAGCCATAGAACAGATTTTTATGTAGGTAAAAAAAGAAGAGAGTTTAAAGATACACAAAAAGAATTAGAAAGATTTAATAAAATACTCTATGAATGGGCAAACAAATTGCCTAGAGTTAAATAAAGGAAAGGTGATATTATGAGTAAAACAATAGGTATAGATTTAGGTACAACTAATAGTTGTGTATGTGTATATGAAGGTGGGGAAGCTAAAGTTATAGTAAATGCTGCTGGAGATAGAACAACTCCTTCAGTTGTAGCTTTTAAAAAAGGTGAAATTATAGTTGGTAAAACAGCTAAACATCAAGCGGTAACTAATCCCGAAACAATTAGTTCTATAAAAAGATTGATGGGAACAAATAAGAAAGTTAAAGCTAATGGTAAAGAATATAGCCCTGAAGAAATTTCAGCTATGATTTTAGGAGATTTAAAGAAAACTGCTGAGGCTTATTTAGGAGAAAAGGTAACTAGTGCAGTTATCACTGTTCCAGCATATTTTAACGATGCTCAAAGACAAGCAACTAAGAATGCTGGTAAGATTGCAGGATTAAATGTAGAAAGAATTATTAATGAACCAACTGCTGCTGCTTTAGCTTATGGACTTGATAAGCAAGAACAAATGCAAACTATTTTAGTGTATGATTTAGGTGGAGGTACATTTGATGTATCTATCCTAGAACTTGGTGATGGTGTATTTGAAGTTAAATCTACAAGTGGTAACAATAAACTTGGTGGAGATGATTTCGATCAAAGAATAATTGATTATATTATAGATGATATTAAGAGTGAACATGGTGTAGATTTAAGCGATAATAAAATGGCTTTACAAAGAATTAAAGAAGAAGCTGAAAAAGCTAAAAAGACTTTATCAAATGTTACATCAACAGAAATTAGTTTACCATTTATTACAGCTGAAATTAATTATGAAACAACACTTACTCGTGCTAAATTTGAAGAATTAGTTGATGATTTAGTTCAATCAACATTAGAACCAGTTCATAAAGCATTAAAAGATGCAGATCTTAAAGCTAGTGACATAGATAAGGTAATTCTTGTTGGTGGTTCAACTCGTATTCCAAAAGTTCAAGAATTAGTAAAAAAAGAACTTGGTAAAGAGCCATCTAAAGAAGTTAATCCAGATGAAGTTGTTGCTATGGGAGCAGCTATCCAAGGTGGAGTTCTTACTGGTGAGGTCAATGATATAGTACTTTTAGATGTAACACCA